>CBDFIG010000001.1:0-244040 GCA_965248045.1 Candidatus Nitrosopumilus sp. | reverse complement strand
GTACACCAGTACACGCTATCTACTCCCTTTGACGTATCTGCTGCATCCTTTACAGGCTCTTTCTCAGTGAGATCACAAGACACATTTCCAATAGGCCTGGCCTTCTCCACTAACGGAGCAAGGATGTTTGTTGTAGGTGGTGTTGGCGATGACGTAAACGAGTACACCCTAACTGCCCCCTTTGACGTATCCTCTGCATCCTTTGCAGGCTCTTTCTCAGTGGCATCACAAGACACATTTCCATACGGCCTGGTCTTCTCTGCTGATGGTGCCAAGATGTTTGTTGCAGGTGCTTTGGGCGATGACGTAAACGAGTACACGCTGACAAAACCATTTACTCTCCTCCCAAACTCCCTTGCCAGCTTTGATGCAGCTACAGTCACAAACAACATTGCTCCTCCACCAGATGCTACTCCGCCAAGTATCACTGCAGCCTCTGTGGACTCGGCTAGTAGCATAACGCTCACATACAACGAAAACATAGATGTCGCAACAACTGACGGTCAAGGCTTTACCCTCTCCACTGGAACGATATCTGCAAACTCTGATCCTGGAGGTTTAACTGATATTATCACCCTTACAGTATCTGGTATTACCACCTCTGATACTCCAGATGTGACTTATTCTGCATCACCAGGCAGTGTAACTGATGCCTCATCAAATTCTGCAGAAGACCAGACTATTGGTACTACTGATAACGCACCGCCAACAGTTGTATCCATTGGAACTGCCAGCACAACTACCATTGATCTCATACTATCTGAGGAGATTACACTCAACTCTACGGCCCCCGGAGACTTTGTGTTATCTGGTGATATCACCACAAGCCCAACTGTTAATGCAATTGCAGCCGATGGAGACACAGTTACCCTCTCCCTTAGTGGTATGCTTGATGATGATGATGATATCAGTCTGGAATATTCCAAAAATACCGGCAGCATAGATGATACTGCACTTCCATCCTTTGTCGACTCTTTCTCAGTGGGCTCAGAAGAGGGATTTCCACTAGGCCTGGCCTTCTCTGCTAATGGAGGCAAGATGTTTGTTGTAGGTTTAATTGGTCAAGTCGTAAACGAGTACACACTATCTACCCCCTTTGATGTATCTGCTGCATCCTTTGTCGACTCTTTCTCAGTGGCATCACAGGAAACATCTCCACGAGGTCTTGCCTTCTCTGCTAATGGAGGCAAGATGTTTGTTGTAGGTAATAATGGCGATGACGTAAACGAGTACACCTTATCTACTCCCTTTGACGTATCTACTGCATCCTTTGTCGACTCTTTCTCAGTGACATCACAAGAATCATCTCCACAAGACCTGGCCTTCTCTGCTAACGGAGCAAAGATGTTTGTTGTAGGTTTAATTGGTCAAGACGTAAACGAGTACACCTTATCTGCCCCCTTTGACGTATCTACTGCATCCTTTGTCGACTCTTTCTCAGTGACATCACAAGAATCATCTCCACAAGGCCTGGCCTTCTCTGCTAATGGTGAGAAGATGTTTGTTCTAGGTAATAATGGCAATGACGTAAACGAGTACACCTTATCTACCCCCTTTGATGTATCCACTGCATCCTTTGTCGGCTCTTTCTCAGTGACATCACAAGACACAATTCCAGCCGGCCTGGCCTTCTCTGCTAACGGAGAGAAGATGTTTGTTCTAGGTAGTAATGACAATGACGTAAACGAGTACACGCTGGCAAAACCATTTTCTATTCTCCCAAACTCCCTTGCCAGCTTTGCAGCAGCTACAGTCACAAACAACATTGCTCCTCCACCGGATGTTACTCCGCCAAGTATCACTGCAGCCTCTGTAGACTCTGATAATATCATAACCATTACGTATAGCGAGGATATTGACGTCTCAACAACTGACGGTCAAGGCTTTGCACTCTCCACTGGAGTTGTATCTGCAAACTCTGATCCTGGAGGTTTAACTGATATTATCACCCTTACAGTATCAGGCATTACCACCTCTGATACGCCAGATGTGACTTATTCTGCCGCATCAGGCAGTGTAACTGATGCCTCATCAAATTCTGCAGAAGACCAGACTATTGGTACGACTGACAACGCACCGCCAACAGTTGTATCCATTGGAACTGCCAGCACAACTACCATTGATCTCACTTTATCTGAGGAGATTACACTCAACGCTACGGCCCCCGGAGACTTTGTGTTGTCTACTACCATATCTACAACCCCGACTGTAGATACAATTGCTGCCAGTGGAGACACAGTCACCCTCACCCTTGATGGCACACTTGATGGTGATGATGATATCAGTCTGGCATACACCAAAAGTACTGGCAGCATAGATGACATTATATCTCCATCCTTTGTCGACTCTTTCTCAGTGACATCACAAGACACAATTCCAACCAGCCTGGCCTTCTCTGCTAACGGAGAGAAGATGTTTGTTCTAGGTAATATTGGCGATGACGTAAACGAGTACACACTATCTACCCCCTTTGACGTATCTACTGCATCCTTTGTCGACTCTTTCTCAGTGAGATCACAAGACACATCTCCACGAGGTCTTGCCTTCTCTGCTAATGGAGCAAAGATGTTTGTTGTAGGTAGTAATGACGATGACGTAAACGAGTACACCTTATCTACTCCCTTTGATGTATCTACTGCATCCTTTGTCGACTCTTTCTCAGTGACATCACAAGACGCATTTCCAGCCGGCCTTGCCTTCTCTGCTGATGGATACAAGATGTTTGTTGTAGGTAGTAATGACGATGACGTAAACGAGTACACCTTATCTACTCCCTTTGATGTATCTACTGCATCCTTTGTCGACTCTTTCTCAGTGACATCACAAGAATCATCTCCATCCGGCCTGGCCTTCTCTGCTGATGGATACAAGATGTTTGTTGTAGGTGGTGTTGGCGATAGCGTACACCAGTACGCACTATCTGCCCCCTTTGACGTATCTACTGCATCCTTTGCAGGCTCTTTCTCAGTGAAATCACAAGACACATTTCCAACCGGCCTTGCCTTCTCTGCTAATGGTGAGAAGATGTTTGTTGTAGGTAGTAATGACGATGACGTAAACGTGTACACACTGGCAAAACCATTTACTCTCCTTCCAAACTCCCTTGCCAGCTTTGCAGCAGCTACAGTCACAAACAACATTGCTCCTCCACCGGATGCTACTCCGCCAAGTATCACTGCAGCCTCTGTAGACTCTGATAATATCATAACCATTACGTATAGCGAGGATATTGACGTCTCAACAACTGACGGTCAGGGCTTTGCACTCTCCACTGGAGTTGTATCTGCAAACTCTGATCCTGGAGGCTTGACTGATATTATCACCCTTACAGTATCAGGTATTACTACCTCTGATACGCCAGATGTGACTTATACTGCATCATCAGGCAGTGTAACTGATGCCTCATCAAATTCTGCAGAAAACCAGACCTTCACTGGCACTACTGATAGCGCACCGCCACGTATCACTGCAGCCTCTGTAGATTCTGCTAGTACCATAACTATTACGTATAGCGAAAACATAGATGTCAGCACAACTAATGGAGCAGGCTTTACCCTCTCCACTGGAGTAGTATCTGCAAACTCTGATCCTGGAGGCTCATCTAGTATTATAACCCTTACAGTATCCGGTATTACTACCTCTGATACGCCAGATGTGACTTATTCTGCATCATCAGGCACTGTAACTGATGATTCATCAAATTCTGCAGAAGACCAGACTATTGGTACGACTGATAACGTACCGCCACGTATCACTGCAGCCTCTGTAGACTCGGATAGTACCATAACCATTACGTATAGCGAGGATGTAGATGTCTCAACAGTTAACGGCGCAGGCTTTACCCTCTCCACTGGAACCATATCTGCAAACTCTGATCCTGGAGGCTCATCTAGTATTATCACGCTTACAGTATCTGGTATTACCACCTCTGATACTCCAGATGTGACTTACACTGCATCATCAGGCACTGTGACAGGTGTCTCATCAATTCCTGCAGTAGACCAGACCTTCACTGGTACAGTTGATAACGCACCGCCAACAGTTGTATCCATTGTAACTGCCAGCACAACTACAATTAATCTCACTTTATCTGAGGAGATTACAGACAACTCTGCAGCTCCCGGAGACTTTGTGTTGTCTGGTGCCATCACCACAAGCCCGACTATTAATGCAATTGCAGCTGCCAATGGAAACATAGTTACCCTCTCCCTTAGTGATTCGCTTGATGATGATGATACTATCAATCTGGAATATTCCAAAACTACCGGCAGCATAGATGACGCTGCATCAAACTCCCTTGCCAGCTTTGCAGCAGTTATAGTTACAAACAACATTGCTCCACCAGATGTTACTCCACCACCAGATGTTACTCCACCACCAGATGTTACTCCACCACCAGATGTTACTCCACCAAGTATCACTGCAGCCTCTGTAGACTCTGCTAGTACCATAACCATTACGTATAGCGAGAATGTAGACATCAGCACAACTGGCGGTCAAGGCTTTAGCCTCTCTACTGGAGACGTATCTGCAAACTCTGATCCTGGAGGCTCATCTAGTATTATTACGCTTACAGTGTCAGGCATTACCACCTCTGATACGCCAGATGTGACTTATTCTGCATCACAGGGTACTGTGACAGGTACTTCATCCAATCCTGCAGAAGACCAGACTATTGGTACGACTGATAACGCACCGCCAACAGTTCTATCCATTGAAACTGCCAGCACAACTACCATCAATCTCATGCTATCTGAGGAGATTACAGTAAACTCTGCAGCTCCTGAAGACTTTGTGTTGTCAGGTGATATCACCACAAGCCCAACTGTTAATGCAATTACAGCTAATAATGATATCGTTACCCTCTCCCTTAGTGATTCACTTGATAGTGATGATGATATTAGTCTGGAATATTCCAAAAATACCGGCAGCATAGATGATACTGCATCTCCATCCTTTGCCGGCTCTTTCTCCGTATCATCACAAGAATCATCTCCACACGGCCTTGCATTCTCTGCTAATGGAGCCAAGATGTTTGTTGTCGGTACTAATAGCGATAACGTAAACGAGTACACACTATCTACTCCCTTTGATGTATCTTCTGCATCCTATGTTGACTCTTTCTCAGTGTCATCACAAGACGGAAATCCACACGGCCTTGCATTCTCTGCTAATGGAGCCAAGATGTTTGTTGTAGGTGCTATTGGCGGTAACGTAAACGAGTACACACTATCTACTCCCTTTGATGTATCTTCTGCATCCTTTGTCGACTCTTTCTCAGTGTCATCACAAGACTCAGATCCATCCGGCCTTGCCTTCTCTGCTAATGGTGCAAAGATGTTTGTTGTAGGTTTTAATGGCGATGACGTAAACGAGTACACCTTATCTGCCCCCTTTGACGTATCTTCTGCATCCTTTGTCGACTCTTTCTCAGTGGGATCACAAGACTTGGTTCCATTCGGTCTTGCCTTCTCTGCTAATGGAGCCAAGATGTTTGTTGTAGGTTATGATGACGATGACGTAAACGAGTACACCTTAACTGCCCCCTTTGACGTATCTACTGCATCCTTTGCCGGCTCTTTCTCCGTATCATCACAAGAATCGTCTCCATCCGGCCTGGCCTTCTCTGCTAATGGTGAGAAGATGTTTGTTTTAGGCGATAGTGGCGATGACGTAAACGAGTACACGCTGGCAAAACCATTTACTCTCCTCCCAAACTCCCTTGCCAGCTTTACATCAGATGTACAAAACATTCCTACTCCTGCAATAACTATTACATCACCAGACGATTCATACCTTACAAATAATCGTGTCTTGGATGTAACAGGTACCGTAACTGATGCGACAACAGTATCAATCACCATTGATGGTGGCACTGCTATTTCTGTAGACGCAGTAAATGGAGAATGGTCACAGACAGTCACCTTAGCTGAAGGAGAAAATACAATCAGAGTATTTACATCTGATGCTAGTGAGTCTATCACAGTTACTTTGGATACTATAGCACCTGTAATTACACAAAGTCCTGGCAGAGTACTTTATGTTGAATGGAAAAGTGATTATTCTAAAATTGGAGGAGCAACAACTGATGATGGTTCTGAGATTACTACTACTTCTGATGCTCTTTCAGATTCATCTCCGCCTGGACGTTATTTTATAACTTATACTGCTGTGGATTTGGCTGGTAATACTGCTACTCCAGTGGTGGATAGACTTATTATTGTACGCGATACTACTGCCCCTATCATAACTTTAATTGGTGCTGCACAACTTGATGTTCAACGTACTATTACCTACAGTGACCCCGGTGCCGAGGTAATTGATAATGATGATCCTTCACATGATTATACCGTCAGTAATAATCTTGATTTTTTACCAATAGACACTAGTAGGTTGGGCACTCATACTATTACATATACTTCCAATAGTGATGTCAGTGGTAACTCACCTGATCCTGTCACAAGAACTGTAAATATTATACCTCACACCGATGATATTCCTGTTATTTTATCACCTTCGGATGGTGAGGTGTTTGAGTATAATGTTTTACCTATCAGCGGTACATACAGACCTGATTCTTCTGTGTTGTTAATACTTGGTGAAAATACAAGACATATGATAGACACTGATGCCCAAGGTGATTGGAGTACTTCACTAGTACCTACATCTACAACTGTCCCAATTACTGTATATCCGTATTTTAATGGTGAATATCAAACTGATGATGA
This sequence comes from Candidatus Nitrosopumilus sp., assembly GCA_965248045.1. Classification (GTDB taxonomy): domain Archaea; phylum Thermoproteota; class Nitrososphaeria; order Nitrososphaerales; family Nitrosopumilaceae; genus Nitrosopumilus. The sequence continues at coordinate 237,312 of CBDFIG010000001.1, read as the reverse complement.
TGATGGTTTATCTGCATCTGTTACAGTTACTGTAGGTCGTGATGCTCCACCGCTACCAACAATAACTATTACATCACCAGCAGATGGACACATTACAACCGATAGTGTCTTGGCTGTAGAAGGTACCGTAACTGATGCAACATCAGTATCAATCACCATTGATGATGGCACTCCTATTTCTGTAGCCGCATCAAATGAAGCATGGTCACATACAGTCAACTTAGATGAAGGATCAAATACAATCAGAGTATCTGCATCTAATACTTTCTCTGATGAGATTGTCTCTGAATCTATCACAGTCACTTTGGATACTACACCACCTGTAATTACACTAAATGGAGCAGATTCTATTACACTTGGATTGGGTAATGACTATACTGAACTTGGAGCATTAACTAATGATGGATCCCCAGTTACAATCGATTCTTCTGCTGTCACCACTAGTGTCCGTGGAACATATCAGGTATATTATAACTCTGTGGATTCAGCGGGCAATGCTGCTGATCAAATTTCTAGAACTGTTGTAATTATTGATCCAACAATAACTATTACATCACCAGCAGATGGACACATTACAACCGATAGTGTCTTGGCTGTAGAAGGTACCGTAACTGATGCAACATCAGTATCAATCACCATTGATGGTGGCCCTGCTATTTCTGTAGCCGCATCAAATGGAGCATGGTCACATACAGTCAACTTAGCTGAAGGATCAAATACAGTCAGAGTACTTACATCTGAGACTAATTCTGTATCTATCACAGTTACTTTGGATACTACACCACCTGTAATCACACTAACTGGAGCAAATCCACAGACTATTGGATTGGGTGATGATGCCTATGCTGAACTTGGAGCAACAACTGATGACGGTTCTGATGTTACAATTGATTCTTCTAATGTCAACACTAGTGCCATTGGAACATATCAGGTATTGTACAACTCTGTGGATTCAGCAGATAATGCTGCTGCGCAAGTTATTAGAACTGTTACGGTTGTTGATACAACACCAGTAATAACTATCACATCACCAGCAGATCAATCCTATACAAACAGTAACACCTTGGGTGTAGAAGGTACAGTAACTCATGTGACATCAGTAACTATAACCGTTAATGGTGCTAATCCTATTACTGCATCCACAGCAAATGGAGTATGGTCACAGGCAGTTAACTTGGTTGACGAACTAAATACAATCAGAGTATTTACATCTGAGACTAATTCTGAATCTATCACAGTTACTTTGGATACTGTAGTACCTGTAATCACACTAAATGGAGCAGATTCTGTTGAACTTGAATTGGGTGATGCCTATGCTGAACTTGGAGCAACAACTGATGATGGATCTCCAGTTGCAATCAATTCTTCTGAGGTCGACACTAGTGCCGTTGGAACATATCAGGTATTTTATGACTCTGTAGATTCAGCGGATAATGCTGCTGTGCGAGTTATTAGAACTGTTACTATATCAGATACTATTCCTCCTATCATAACTTTAAATGGTGATGCAGAAGTTAATGTTCAACGTACTAGTACCTACAGTGATCCTGGTGCCACTGTAACTGATGATGATGATCCTACCAGAACGTATTTGGTCACTGCTAATCCTCAGACACTAGATACTAGTGTGCTGGGATCTTATACTATCGAATATACCTCCACTGCTGATAGATCTGGTAACGCACCTGCCCTTGTCACAAGAACTGTAAATATTATACCTCACACTCTTGACACTCCTGTTATTACATCACCTGTGTCTGGTGATGTGGTTGGTGCCGGTCAGATAACTGTTAGCGGTACATACAGACCTAATTCTTCTGTGCAATTAACTGATGGAAGAACTATCGTTGAATCAGATACTGATGCCCAAGGTGCCTGGAGTGCTCAACTACCAGCTACTAATATTGCAGAAGATAATACCCTCACAATTACTGTTTATCCGTATTTTAATAATGAATATCAAATTTTAAATGATATATCTGCATCTGTTACAGTTGGTATAGAGACTACTATTCCGCCACCAGTAATAACTATTACATCACCAAGCGATCAATACATTACAAGCAATAATGTCTTGGTTGTAACAGGTACCGTAGATGGTGCTGACTCATTAACTGTAAGCCATAATGGTTTTGCTCATCATGTAATCCCAGCAAATGGAGAATGGTCACAGTCACTTACATTAGTTGAAGGACCAAATACAATCAGAGTACCTACATCTGATACTAACTCTGAATCTATCACAGTTACTTTGGATACCGCACCGCCAACAGTTGTATCCATTGGAACTGCCAGCCCAACAACAATTGATCTCGTGCTATCTGAGGAGATTACAGACAACTCTGCAGCTCCCGGAGACTTTGTGTTGACCGGTGACATCACCACAAGCCCGACTGTAACTACAATTACAGCCAATGGAGACACAGTTACACTCACCCTTAGTGACTCACTTGATGATGATGATGTAATTAGTCTGGCATACACCAAAACTACCGGCAGCATAGATGATGCTGCATCCCCGCAGCCAAACTCCCTTGCCAGCTTTGCAGCAACTCCAGTTGCAAAACAACATTGCTCCACCAGATGTTACTCCACCAGAAGTTGATAATACACCGCCAACAGTTGTATCCATTGGAACTGCCAGCCCAACAACAATTGATCTAGTACTATCTGAGGAGATTACAGTAAACTCTGCAGCTCCTGGAGACTTTGAGTTGTCCGGTGATATCACCACAAGCCCGACTGTAACTACAATTACAGCCAATGATAATATAGTTACACTCACCCTTAGTGGCACACTTGATGATGATGATGTCATTAGTCTGGCATACGCCAAAACTACCGGCAGCATAGATGATGCTGCATCAAACTCCCTTGCCAGCTTTGCAGCAACTCCAGTCACAAACAACATTGCTCCACCAGATGTTACTCCACCAGAAGTTGATAATACACCGCCAACAGTTCTATCCATTGGAACTGCCAGCCCAACAACAATTGATCTAGTACTGTCTGAGGACATTACAGTAAACTCTGCAGCTCCTGGAGACTTTGAGTTGACCGGTGATATCACTACAACCCCGACTGTTAATGCAATTGCCGCCAATGATAATATAGTTACCCTCTCCCTTAGTGGCTCACTTGATGATGATGATGTCATTAGTCTGGCATACACCAAAACTACCGGCAGCATAGATGATGCTGCATCTCCGCCAAACTCCCTTGCCAGCTTTGCAGCAACTCCAGTCACAAACAACATTGCTCCACCAGATGTTACTCCACCAGAAGTTGATAATACACCGCCAACAGTTCTATCCATTGGAACTGCCAGCCCAACAACAATTGATCTAGTACTGTCTGAGGAGATTACAGTAAACTCTGCTGACCCCGGAGACTTTGAGTTGACCGGTGACATCACTACAACCCCGACTGTTAATGCAGTTACAGCCAATGGAGCCACAGTTACCCTCACCCTTAGTGGCTCACTTGATGATGATGATGTCATTAGTCTGGCATACACCAAAACTACCGGCAGCATAGATGATGCTGCATCTCCGCCAAACTCCCTTGCCAGCTTTGCAGCAGTTACAGTCACAAACAACATTGCTCCAACTGACACTCCAGCACCTCCAACTGACGGACTATTGCCACTACCTGAATGCGCAGATCTCGATATTGGTTCCTGCATACCTATCGGCCTTTCAGCCAGTCATTCCTCAGCCACTTCTGGCGATGTTGTGGAATATACTATGACATTTCGTAATGGCATTGATATAGATGCCTATAATATAGAATCTTATGATATACGATGGGTGGTAACTAATATCCGTGGGGAAGATAATCCACTTCGATCTTCAAGCATAATACCTTCTGAAGATGGCAGATCTGCCACTTTAACAATCCCAACATCAGAAACCTTGGCTAGCACTACAGTTAGAATCACAGCTTTCATCGATGGTCCGGGTGGACATCCTGTTACGACTAATCCAGACGAACTCCTTGATATAATATTTCTTAATTCAGAAGGTCAGCAACCCCTAGTCAATCCAACTGTTAGATTGTCTTTGTTCTCTCCAATTGCCGCTGAATTGGCCTTTACGATAAATGATCTGACATCGCCTGAATCATCCATATCTGATAGTGTCAGTCATCTAGGTGTTGATGCTGATGGTATTGGAACCCAATTCAGCGATACAATACAGTTGGTAGCTGGCCATCAATACTCTGTTGATGTTTCATACTCTGATGCTGCCAAACCTCTGAGGGAGGAACCTACTATCCACTGTATTATCAGCGGTGTAACAGTTGCCATGCCTGTTACATTAGAATCAGGTAATGATTTGAGATGTATATACACACTTGTTATTACTCCATCACCAACAACCCCTCCGGCTGGCAGTAGAGGAGGAGGAGGAGGAGGAGGCGGCAGCAGCAGCTCTGGAGACCGATCTCCGCCTTCATTTACAACCTCCTTTGAGGAAGGAGCCAACACCATTCTCATTAATGGAATAGGAATAGCTCCTGCCCCCTTCAAAATTGATCAAGTGCTAAGCAGTCCAATACTGGTGTCTGCAGGAGAGCCAACCCCGTTCTCCCTTACGCTGTATGAGAACACCTCATGGGAAGGCATTACACATATTGAGATCTGCCTAAACAAGCAGGTATCAAATAGAGACGCAACATGCCACAGTGCCACCAAAATTATTTGGGACAAAAACAGTCCTGATGACGAACTGGAAATAATTGATCCAAACGGGCTAATCCATAATGCCACAATTGGCATAACTGAGGTAAAAGCAAGTGTTGCCACCTTTGATTTTGACGTAACCTTTGGTGGTGCAATGGATACCTCTGATATCCAGCTGTACATCTGGGATGCTACGAGAAATTCGCTTGTATTTACCATATACAATGCTTTGAGTGTAACTGAGGGAGCAGCACCTGCCAGCAATACCGAAAACGTCAAGCTGCCATGTGACGCCGGCGAGCTAGTGCTAGATGACGGCACCTGCATGGATCCTGAACCTGGCACATTTGCGTGCCCTGATGGGCAAGTAATGAGATATGACGGAGCCTGCATTGCTGCTGCAGATCCGCAGGATGCAACATCTGATGCAGGCTATGATGATGCAAGCTATGATGATGTCATAATGTCATGGGCGGGATACTCTCCAGAGTCTGCAACTGACTCCCAGCTGATGTCGGCTCTGGATATTGCAAGTGATCCTGACGTATCATTGCCAAAGTGGGTAAAAAAATATCTTGGTGAGTGGGCATACAAGGACAAAATCTCAACTGAGCAACTAAGGATCGTGCTGTCTTACCTGGCCGGTATCTCAAGGTGATATGATTGGCGCATAGTCTCCCAAACCCCACTGCTGCTGCTACTACATGGCATGCCTTTTTGATGCTTATGCTTGTCGTACCCCTTGGCGTGGCACATGCAGAGTCATATGACGTGTTTGTGACTGCAAACTCTAGTCTTCCCGGATGTGAGAAAGACGGCTCCTGCTGGTCAGATGATATAGTTATCATACGGCAATACGATGAGGTAACCTGGCATAACGATGCTGGTTTTGACATTACTGTGACATCTGGCGGCATACATGATGACTTTCTTGGTGAGTCATTTGACTCGGATGTTATCTTACCTGGTGGAACATACACCCACACCTTTGAGGATTCCGGAAGCTTTCCATATCTTTCTGTACTCCAGCCATGGATGACTGGAAGCGTGGTAGTAGTAGAGCCTGCTGCTGATGATGCTGCTAATGATGCTACTACTACTAATGATGCTGTTGTGTCTCTGGATACCGTGGATTCCAAGCCAACAGCAGCACCAGAGCCAACAGCAGCAGCAGCAGCAGCACCAGAGCCAGTCTGCGAAGCGGGAACAGAACCGATAAATGGAATCTGTCAGCTAGTTGTAGATGAGGAGCCCAAGCCAGCAGGCGGCGGCTGTCTTATTGCAACTGCAGCATATGGGACAGAGCTTGCGCCACAGGTCCAGCTACTCAGGGAGATCAGGGATAACACCGTAATGGGTACCGCATCTGGCGCATTATTTATGACAGGATTCAACCAGTTGTACTATTCGTTCTCGCCATACATTGCAGACATGCAAAGAGAGAATGCAATGCTTAACAAAGCGGTAAAACTGTCCATCGCGCCAATGATTGCCTCTCTGAGCATCATGGGTATGGCAGATAATTCAGAGTCATCAGTTGCATTGTGGGGACTGTCTGTCATCATGCTAAACGTGCTGATGTATGCTATGGCTCCAGTTGGCATTGTAATTGCATCTGGAAAAGTTTACACAAAACTGCATTCTAGAAACCATCAGGATTTCACTCCTTTGCAGACTGTTTAGATCAATGATTCACTGGATATATGGTTCTGTAACGTTATATAGCGAAGAGACAAAGTTCGTGAACTAAAAATCATCAATAAATTAGAAAATAGATAATTTTACCTAAGTAAATACGAATAACCAGAATAAAATATCTTGAAAATAACTCACGAACTTATGCTTGTCGCTATAGGCACATGAAATATGGATCTTCTCCAAAATCAAAAAAATCAATAAAAATTATAGTTTTCTTAATAGAGTAAACCTAGATTTATCAGGTTCTATATCTTCATGCATATCCACATTGCTTACAACTTTTACTCTATAATTTATCCATCTGTTGCACATGTTACGAAATTTATGATTCTCATCAATCTGCTTTTCTGTTTCTTCAAATTTTTCACAATTCATTATGTATTTTCCAGCAACTCTATACATTTCTGCGACTCCTTTCTCTAATATTTCATCATCCAAATAATTCAAAAGTTGATGTGTAAAGACAAAATCAATTGAAGAATCCTCAAAAGGTAAATCAGTAATAGTTCCTTTCTTAAAATTTGCAAAAGGAATTTTTTCTTTTGCTAATCCTAAAGCATTATCGTTTAGATCAATTCCATGAATTTGAAATGTTTCAGGAAATAGTCTCAAATCAATTCCAGTCCCACATCCAATCTCTAGAATACTTGTGCAACGCAAAGAAGTAGCTAAATCTCTTGTATATTTTGCAAATTCTTCATTGTATCTTGTTTCATTTTCATCTGCATATTTATCCCAAAATTCCTTATTGTAACTCATAGAATTTCTCAAACATAGCTGTATTTGATACTAATTGTTTAGTGCTGGCACTTGCATGGCACAAGTTTTGTGTCAAAAGTACAATCATGTGGTCCATCTGATTTTCCTTGCGTTGGAATCTCCTTCATACAGTCTTGATGACGTCCTTTTCTACAAAACCAGCAGATTTCTTGAGTATCACCTGTAGCACATGAATCCATAATATCTAATTATTTTTGTGGGTAAAAAACTTCGTGGAAAATTAGATAAATGTCAACCATGACAAGAATCTTTCATCTTTGCCCATTGCAGCATCTGAAAATGATTTTTGTAATGCTTTAGTGATATGCCCCATCTTGCCTGTTCCAATCTTTACTTTGTCCATCTGTGTTACTGATTTTACTTCTGCAGCAGTACCTGTCATGAAAATCTCATCAGCCGTATAGAGATCATCTCTTTCTAGATCTCGTTCTATTACAAAACCACCATTTTCTTCAATAATTTGGATAACGCTGTCTCTAGTAATTCCCTCTAGTAATCCTGCTGAAATAGGAGGTGTTTGAATAATATCATCTTTTACAATAAAGATATTTTCAGCACTTCCTTCTGCGATCTTTCCTTGTAAATTTAACATAATTGCCTCATCGTATCCATTTTCTAATGCTTCCATTCTTGCAAGTGCTGCGTTTGAATAGTTTGCTGCTGCCTTTGCTTGTATTGGTTGAGATCTTGAATCAATTTTCATCCAACTTGATACTTTACATTTTGCTCCTGAGAATTTGCCAGCTTTTGATTCTCCCATCTTCCACTCCCAACATGCAATTGAAACATCTACTTTATTTCCAGTAGGGGTTAATCCCATTGTTCCATAACCATAATATGCTAACGGTCTAATGTAACACTCTTTGAGTTTGCTAGACTTTACTGTTTTTATAATGGCATCTGAAATTTCTTTTTTTGAGAATTGCATTTTCATTGAATACAGTTTTGCAGATTTGAATAATCTATCAACATGTTCTGGAAGTCTAAATATTGCAGGACCATTTGGTGTGTCATAACATCTGATTCCCTCAAAAATTGATGTTGAATAATGTAATGCATGAGTTAATACGTGAACTTTGGCATCTTTGAATGGCACTAATTTTCCATTCATCCATATTTTACCAGTCTCTTTCATAGGAGAGAGAAAAAACCCTGCTAATTTAAAGAATTATTTTTTAATAATTTTCTAAATTTAGAAACTACATATCAGGTAAATGACTAATTATAGCATGGAATGGATTCTGGGTTTTCTTGCAATTGCCCTTCTTGTGATAGGCTTAGTTGGTCAGGCATTTGAAATGAGAAAGACTCGTTTGACTACATACAAAGATGAATTAGCCTCAGCAAATATTTTCGTGAATAAGAAAAACTTCAAGTGGTATGCAATGCTTGGCATCGGAATAATTCTATGGTATGCAGCTGAGCGTATGTAATCTAGACTATATAGATCAGCTCTAAATACTAGAGATTCTAAGATATAGTATCGCGTGTTTTGGGTAACGCCGGACTGAATCTAGATAATGGTCCAAGAACAAACCCATGATGGCGGTACTGGCGCAAGCCCGTAACGCCACTCTTTTCATTAAACAAATTTAATTTTTGAAACTTCTTCGTGTATTGTATTGATGGCTTTTCTTATGTTGTCTTCTGCATCTTCTACAACAATAATTATCCGTGATGTTTCTTCTTGTGCATCCATATTCAAGATGTTTAGTCCTGATTCACCAATCTTTGTACTGGTTCTTGAGGCAACTTGTTGAACTCTCCACATTTCATCACCGATTAATGTGATGACTCCTCGGTTGTATGTAATTGTAGCAAGAGAATCAAATCCCAACAAATATTTTTCATTCTTTTTAACATAATTTCCATCTAGGAATAATATTCTAGAAAACTCAATTCCATCTTTTGTAAATGGTGATAAAATTACAAATTCACTGTAACGTTTGTCTTTTTCTAATGATATTAACAATTTTTGAATATAGCTTGTTTCAATTCTAAAAATTGCACAATTTTCTTTTCCTGTAACTATTTTAATTGGGTGTCCTTTTTGCTCATCTGACACTCTCTTTATTGTGGTTGTTTTCTCTGGATTTGCCATGTTTGTAACAGTAATTGGCATATTCACTCCATTTTCTACAATTTCTTTTATTGCAATGGGATCCAAAATTTTCATTCCAAACATACCTGCTAGTCTAGCTTCATTGTATGACAATTGAATGACTTCACTTAATCCTGATTCTACAATTTTTGGATCAGCAGAAACTACTGCACTATCTTTTTCAAAGTCTATGCTGGTTTCATATTTTTTATGAAACAATATTCCTAAATCAGCAGCTGTCCTATCTGAGCCTCCTCGTTCATACGTAGTCGTGACTCCATCTACTGTTTTTCCAATAAATCCTCCAATTGTAACTACTTCATTTTTCTCTAGCAATTCTTCTGTTTTACCCATTTTCTTTCTGGACTCTGATGTGAGAAAATTTGTTGACTCTATGTTGTTATCTGTAATAATTGGCCAATCATCAAATTGTACAGCATTTGCCTTTATCCCATTACTTCTTAGAACATAGTTCATTACATGAGACATTAAAATCTCGCCTGAAAATGCCAATGCCCTTGAGCGTATCTCATCTGCAAATTCTTTGCTCTCAAATGCCTCATCTAGTGCTTTTTGTGCCTTTTCTAGATGTGAATTAATAGTATTTTTGCAGTTTTCTTTATTTTCTGAATTTACCATTTCAAGAATTTTTTGATAAGATGATTTTACAATATCTAATGATGGTATTTTTCCACTCTCTGCATTTTTGCCTTGTTCTAAAATTACATCAGTAAGTGAACGATTTTTTCCATCGTGTATTGTTAATGGAGCTGAAAAAACAGCAATCACTTTGGAATCTTTTTTCAAATCATTAACACGTTTAACAATTTCTGGAATGGCTGCCCCATCTGGACCTATTGCACTTCCGCCAAATTTGACAACTACTAACTTAGTCATGGTACCTTATCAAAACCCAATAACCATCTATTAACCTTTGATTGTCAATTCATTAATTTTTTAATAATATCTGATGCATTTTTTGCGCCATCCGTACTTACTTGCTTTCTTTTTTGTTCAAGTTTTTCTAAAATTAACACATCAAGTCTTTTGATATCATCAAAAACAAATCCTTGCTCTTTTGCATTATCTTCTTGTTCAAAATGATCCTTAATTGGTATGAATATTGCAGGAGTTCCATAGGCATTAGCCTCATCTATGGTTGATTTTCCAGCTAAAGAAATCAGTAAATCTGCAGCAAAAATTAATTCATGCAAATTATCTACAAATCCTAAATTTCTAACATTTTCAAATTTTTTACTAACTGCTGGGCCAGATACTAAAACAATTTCTATATCTTGATTGATTTTTGAAATTACTTGTATTGCTTTTTCAATGAGAAATAGTCCTCCATCCGTTCCTCCAATTGAAATAACTATTGTCTTTTTCTCAAATGAAAATTTTCCCCGTAGTTCTTCTCTTGAATGGTTTGTTTGTCTAACTATTGGCCCTACTCTTTTGATGTTATCTTGGTCGTTTCCATTTTCAGGAAGAATTACAATATCACACTTTTTAATAATTTCATGCATTGATTTATTCATCTTTTTTTCAATAAACGATGCCAGTCCTTTAGTGAAATGAGTCTCTAAAACATCTGTGATGAGTATAGTTGGAATTTTCATATTTTGTGCAACAGTTAATGATGCAAAATCCTCATCACTAATCACTAGATCTGGATTGTCTACTTGAAGAATTTTCTCTGAGATTTTTTTACAATCTTTATAATATTGATAATAATTCCATAACCACTTTGCAGTATTCTTTAATTTTCCATTTTCAACAATAAATGAAGGTGGACTGTATACATCTTGTACTTGTAAATCTAAATTTTTTAGAATTTTTGCAGCTCCACTACCTGTTACAAAGTTTGTTGAAATATTTTCAAAGTTATTTACAATTGCAATATCTCGAGTGACGTGGCCCAACCCAATTGGACTGGAAAAAAAATCAAAATTCATGAATTTCATAATTCTTTGTCAAATTTCTAGATTCTCCATTGTCTCAAAGTTTAAATGGTTTTTAACAACGTTGGTTTCTGGGCTCATAGTCCAGGTCGGTTATGACGTCGCCCTTACACGGCGAAGATCCGGGGTTCAAATCCCCGTGGGCCCACTCCCACGTTGGGTTCAAGTCTTTTTGAGTATCACTTTGCCATTTGGTAGTGTTCCTACAAATATCCAGCCCGATACAATCATCTGCTCTGCTGTATCTGCTGTGACTACTTGTTGCCTTGATTCCTCTTGCCTATACTCCTCTTCTTCTGAAACATCTCTATTCTGGAGCCAAAGCTCTTCAGATGCTGTATTGTGTATGGTCTGCTACATGGCTTGCTTCTGCTCTATTATTGGATCTTCCTTTGTGTTCTCCAAATCAAGAAATTCCTCAGAACGTTTGAAGGACTCACGCATCTCAGATAATAATATCTCTGGTAGCATTCCCTTGTTTGTTGTATATCTTGCCTCCATGCTTCCCTTATACTCCCTAACAAAATTTTATGATCCATTGATCTGATTTATCATACCAAACAGAATATGGATCAGAAATAACACATCAAACCATGAATGAACAAGAATTAATTCAAGCCTACAAAGATGAAAAGAATGTCAAGGTGAAAGAAAGACTGTTTTTGATAAAGCAGGTATTGCTTGACAAAAATATCGCATCTCATGTTGCAAAGAGTCTTGGACGTGTACGCTCCTGGGCATATAGCGACGATCAAAAGTTCGTGAACATTTTTGCTGGATTTCTAAAAATATAATTTGCAACATCAAGCTTGAACTTTGTCACTCTAAAATATTCAGAGACTGCCTTGTTCATTATTGCAAGCATTGCACCGCTGTACAAACTGGGTACGCAAATGGGTTGATCGTTTTGAGGAGCATGGCCTTATGACCTCTACGATCATCCAAAGAGTGGAAGACCAAGAATTATCTCAAAGAAAAGAATGGATTCAATAATGTCCAAAGCCACACTAACTTTGCTTACACCTGTATGCTGCAGCAAAGCATCTTTTATTCCACTGGAATAAAATTTCACATAACCTACATCAGAAAGATAATGCATAGATGGTATGTCTGCAAAATCCGCACAAAAATATCACATCAATCATGCAACTGTATCTGCTGTGAAAAGCTGGCAGCAACGCATCAAAAAGAGAATTCTACGCCTAAAAAAGAGTGGATTCATCATTGCAATGGCTGATGAGGCATTTTTTATTAGAGATGTAAGGACAGGACGAAAATACTGGTCACCTATTGCCAAAAGAATATTTCTTCCATACACAGGACGACATGAGAGTTTGGCAGTTTATTGTATAATCACGATTAATGGAGATCAACTGTTTAGAGTTTATAAAAAGTTCAATGCTATGACCTTTATAGAATATCTAAAGGAATTAAATTACAAATATGACAAGATTGCATTAATTTTAGACAGGGCATCAGTTCACAAATCAAAGAAAGTCAAGGAATTTTTAATGAAAAATCCTGATGTCAAACTAATCTGGTTGCCAAAGAGATCACCATATCTAAACATGATAGAGTAGTGCTGGAAGACAAGCAAGCATTCGTCGCTATATCAGAATATTACGCAATGTTTGCAATGATGAATGATGCAGTGTCAAAATACTTTAGGATAACAAAATTCAAACTCGATATCATCAATTATGTTTTTAGAAATCCTGCAAAAATGTTCACGAACTTTTGATCGTCGCTATACATAATTTGCCGAGATTGTTTTTGATAGAATAATTCTAATTAAATAAGAAGCAAAAATAGATTTAGGTGGTTCTTTTATTAGAAAGCTTTTTCCAACTGTAGCACCGGTTCTTGCAAAAATCAAATCATTTGATTTTAAGAGAAGGTCAGTATTTTTTTGGTGAGATTTGCAATGAGGCACATTTTTCCAACAAACTGAATTGTTTTGAATGTCAGTAATTCGTAAATATTTAGATCCAATTTTTTCTTTTGTAGATTTTGCTGTATAACCATAATGAATTTTTAATGATATTTTTTCTATGGTTGATTGAATCCATCCGTTTGGAAGATCATCTCTCTCAGAATCCAAAACTAATCAATCAAAAATTTGATCAAATATCATAAAAATCTTTTAAATATTTTTTTAGTAAACTAATTCTCAATCTCTGGAATTTCTCTATCAGTACAATCTTATCATATCGTTAAATCCCGTATTGCCTCATCATAGATTCCACAGGGCAGTTTTGATAATTTTGCCACATCCACATTTTGTTCCAGGTTGACAGTACAGACCACATTATAGATTTTAGGTTTTTTTGCCAATGCCAATAACGTCATCTTGAATCTAGTGCTTTTGCATTCATTTTTCAATGTTGGCAATTCAGAGAGGATCCATATTCAGCATCCAACAGGGTCTCAGATCATGATTCTATCATACTAGTAGATTTTTAATACAAGTCTACCAAATATTAATCATGGAGAGTGAACTGACCCTATTTGAAAAAAAGATACTGGATTTCCTCAAGGGTCATTATAACCAACAGTTTGCAGTAGGAAATCACTCAAAAAAAGAGGCCAAAAGACTATCCAAGGCAAAAAATGACATTACAGTCAAGATAACAAACTCTATGAATTCATTTATGCTACTATCAGAGATAATCAGAATCTCCAGCATTACATCAGATAGAGCCACATCTCAAGATACAAAATACATCAGAGAAAAATACACAGATCTGAATCCAGATATAGTAAAATCTACTTTGAACTTTAACCTTGTGGGAGAAGAATATGTTCTGCAGTATTTTAAAAATCTTCAAAGAGAACTTGCCACAAATGTCTTTAATCTGGATATGATGAAAAAATTACTAGAATCTATATTTGAATTTCATCCACAGGGGATAATACATCAGGACCTGAAAGGACATGAAACATACAAGAATGCCAACGAGATTAACGACAGTCAATACAAGGATAAATATAGAAAATACTATAGAGACATGGCAAGCATGCTAGTCGAATCTGGCATAAAGGAGATAAAAAAGAACCTTCATCCAAAAAAAGATGAGGCATTAATTCATAATCTTGACTTTACTGTAAATGTGATAAAAAGAATGGATTATCAGGTAGAGGAAATAAAACAATCCCGGGTTATGTCAAGTTAAGTATTATTATTAATTTAGCATCATGTTGAATAAATTTCATTGCATTCCAATACTATCACTTGTTGCAATTGTCCTGAGTAGTCCTATTATTCTATCATATGCTGATTATACCAGTCCAAGAAAACAGATAGAGTTAGGAGTTTTACCTGAAGATATACAATGTAGAGAAAATCGCGTACTTGTAATCCGAGATAATGGAAATCCTGTTTGTGTACAAGAGTCTACTGCTGATAAGATGAACTGGAATATCATTGCAACAGAATTCATACAAAAAGAGATTGCTCCAAACAATGCAGTTCAGATTGATGATAAAGTAGAAAACATGAAAGATACAAATGATTTGATAGGACATGAACCTACCGTAGATAATGAGACAATCAATAATGATGAATCAAAGCAACAGGTCCAATACATAGAGATGGATCTTGGTTCTGATGTGGAATATGTTGATGATGGTAGAGAAATCCATGTTGGATTTCAAAGATCACCGGCACCTGAGAATATCTATGAGCGTATTGTTGATTCTCAGGAAGATAATAACATAAACAGTGAAGGTCTGTACAGAGTACCAGCAGGTCTTACACATGAAAAATATTCTGTTAATGAAGGAGTTGGATTTTATCCACAAGACTGGATGCCAACACATGTTCCAGATGGATACAAATTACTCTACATTCATAACGTACATTATACTGAAGGTTCAGGACGTGCAGAATTACGAATTTACTTTGTACCAAATACATTTGAATTAACCAATCAAACAACTACTGGAGATATAGATAATTCTCATGGATTTGTTATCGATGCATATCGTGAAACAACACCTTTGGATGAAATTGAGGACACCATGGAACATGTCAAAGAAATACTCGAGTCCCAACAGGGATATGAAGGGAGATGGTTGAATATACAACGAGATGGGAAAACAGTTTGGGCATCAGAAACACAGAATGACTGGAATCACTATGATGCGGTTGTTGGTTTTCATCCTGACGAATACACGTCAGTTGGAATAACCTCATATTATCATACTTTAGAAGAATTAAAACCAATCTTTGACAGTGTGATGAATTGAGATATGTTCTAATTATGTTTGCATTGTTGCAAAGGGGCTTTTTGATATCCAAGGAATAGACGCTGTTGAAAGGAGAATGTCATGATTTTTTGGAGAATTTGCCTTGAAGGTGCTACAGATCCCAGCTCCCGACGCTTCCCAGGCGAGAAGGAGCTCCCGTTAACTTCCCAGTCCCGATTTTTGAAAACTACTTAATAGGATAATAACGAAAAACGTCCATGTCATTAAATATAGGAGATGTAGCTCCAGACTTTGAACTTCCAGATACAGAATTGAAATTGCGGACTTTGGAGGAATTCAAAGGAGGAAAAATTGTATTATCATTTATCGTAGCTGCTAGTTCGCCAGTTTGTGAAGTTGAATTGTGTACATTTAGAGACTCTTGGCAAGAGATTTCAGATCTTGGTGCAAAAATAATATCAATTAGTAATGATGGCCCATTTGCAAACAAAGCATTTGCAGAAAAACATAACTTCAATTTTCCATTATTGGGGGATTACACCAGTAAAACAATTCGTGATTATGGCATATTGATGCCAGATTTACTTCACATTAAAGATTACAATGCTGCAAAACGTTCTGTATTTGTAATTATGGAAGATGGAAAGATTGGTTACAAGTGGGTTTCAGAAGATCCATTAAAAGAACCAAACTATGAAGAAATTAAAAATTTCTTAAAATAAAAAATTATTCTATATCTGCAATTACGTCGCCTTTAGCAACAGTTGCAGTTTCTTTTACTTTGATGTTTTTTACAACACCGTCTTTGTGTGCTTTAACAGCTACTTGCATTTTCATAGATTCCAAAGTACAAACAACATCGCCTTTCTTTACAGAATCTCCATCAGCAACTGTAATTGATACAACCTTTCCAGGAATTTGGCTTTTCAAAGCTAATTGTGCATTGGCACCTCCCCCACCACCAGAATTTTTGTAAACAACTTCATCAAAGTGAGTATTAGTGTTTATTATGATTGGAACATTATCAATTACAAGATTCATTTCATTTGTAGATTGCTCAAGATATTTTGCTCTGTGATATTTTTGGTCTAAAATAAATTCAATTCCTTTAGAATTCATAGTAATAATTTTTAAGTTATGTTCATTATCATTAATTTTGATTACATATTCATTGTTACCAAGATTTTCTGTTATTTTTCCATCAAATGATTTTTCAACATCAGGTATTTTATAATCCATAATTCATCAATCCAATTTATTTTTCCAGTTGGAATTATTGCTAGATTGGTTTTGTACACGACTCTTAAAATATTCAGAATGAATTATTGCTGCAGCAACAGCTGCTTCACTTTTCTCATTTTTTTCTTTCTTAAGATCTTCAGTTAATCTGTCAATCATGTTATAACGCTTAAGAAAATCAGTGGAAAGGTCTCCATTTTTGTATTCATCTGAATTTAGAATTGTTTTGTAAAGTGGGATTGAAGTTTCTACTCCTTGAATGTAAAAATCATTTAATGCTAAAAGCATTCGAGTTCTAGATTCTTCAAATGTTTGACCCCACGTAACGAGTTTTGCCATAAGTGAGTCGTAAAATGGAGAAACAGTACATCCAGAATACAGATAGGTATCACATCGAACGCTTGGTCCTGCTGGAATTGTTACATCAGGAACTGGTCCAGTGGATGGAGCAAAGTCAAAGAATGTATCTTCTGCATTGATTCTACATTCTATTGCATAACCATTCATTTTGAGATCACTTTGTTTGAATGGAATTGCTTCTCCATTTGCAATATCTAACTGCAATTTTACTAAGTCTAATCCAGATACAAACTCTGTAATTGGGTGTTCTACTTGTAGTCTAGCATTGATTTCAATAAAGTAAAACTCTCCATTATCGGCTCTTAGAAATTCAGCAGTGCCCAAATTAGTATAATCAACTGCTTTAGCAGCATTACAAACAGATTCACCAATACGGGCTCTTGTTTCTTCATCAACAATTGGCGAAGGAGTTTGTTCAATTAATTTTTGATTACGTCTTTGAATTGAACATTCTCTTTCAAAGATATGAACAGTATTACCATGTGTATCTCTAGCCATCTGGTACTCAATGTGACGTGTTTTTTCAAGGTATTTTTCTACAAGAATAGCAGATTTACCTACTGCTGCAATTGATTCTCCAGTTACTGACTCAAAACCGTCACGTAATTCTTTATCATTAGTTACTATTCTAATTCCACGACCACCACCACCATAAACTGATTTTAACATTACAGGATAGCCAATATCATTTGCAATTTTTTCTGCATCATCTGCATCTTTTACTAGACCAGGACTTCCAGGAACCGTAGGAACATTAGCTTTTAACATTGCAGCTTTACATTTCATTTTATCACCGCAAAGATCCATTGAATCTGCAGATGGACCAATAAAAATAATTTTATTTTTTTCACACAGTCTTGCAAAATCATCGTTTTCAGAAAGAAACCCATAACCTGGATGAACAGCATCTGTACCAGATGACAACATAACTTCTAGAATTTTTTCTTGATTAAGATATGATTTTGCAGGAGCTGCCTCACCAATATGATATGCTTCAGTTGCTTGTTTTACATGCATTGAATTGGTATCTTCATCAGAATAAACTGCAACTGTTTTGATTCCAAGTGCCTTACATGTTCTAATTACACGTAAAGCAATTTCTCCTCTATTTGCGATAAGTACTTTTTCAATCATTGTTAATCACAAATTGATATTTCCGTGTTTTCTAGGTAGTTGCTTTTCTCTTTTGTTTACAAGCATTTCTAGAGCTTTAATCAACATAGGTCTTGTTTCGGCAGGATCAATTACGTTATCAACAGTTCCATGAGATGCTGCAACGTAAGGATTTTCAAATTTTTCTGTAAATTCATCGATTAATTGTTTTTTTAGTGCCTCAGCATCATCTGCATCTTTAAGATCTTTTCTGTACATAATTTTTACAGCGGCTTCTCCACCTAAAACTGCACATCTAGCAGTTGGCCATGCATAATTAATGTCAGTTCTAAGATTTTTACTTCCCATTGCAATGTATGCACCACCATATGCTTTACCAATAACTAGAGTAATTCTTGGAACAGTAGCTTCACAATATGCATAGAGCAATTTACTTCCATGTCTAATGATTCCAGCATGTTCTTGATTAGAGCCAGGCATGTAACCCGGAGTATCTACTAAAGTGATAACTGGTATGTTAAATGAATCACAAAATCGGATAAATCGTGCTGCTTTGTTTGATGAATCAATATCAAGTGCACCTGCAAGATACATAGGATTGTTTGCAATAATTCCTACAGTTTGTCCATTCATTCTTGCATAACCAACAACAACATTTGGTGCAAATAATTCATGTACTTCAAAGAATTCATGGTTATCAACAATTGAGTTAATGATGTCTTTCATGTCATAAGGTTGTAAAGGATTTTCTGGAATTATATTGATCAAATTATGATCCATTCTGTTTGGGTCATCATCAGTTGTAATTCTAGGTGGTGTTTCAGTATTATTTTGAGGAAGATATGAGATTAATTTTTTGATGTAGTCCATACATTCGTATTCATTTTGTGCAAGAAAATGTGCAACACCACTTTTTGAAGCATGTGTATTAGCTCCACCAAGATCATCAAAGGAAATGTCTTCACCTATTACTGTCTTGACTACATCAGGTCCTGTTACAAACATAGTTCCTATTTTATCTACCATGATAACAAAGTCAGTCATTGCAGGTGAATATACAGAACCACCAGCTGATGGACCAACACTTGCTGTAATTTGTGGAATTACTCCAGAAGCTAATTGATTATGATAAAAGATATCTGCAAATCCATCAAGACTCATGATTCCTTCTTGAATTCTAGCACCGCCAGAATCCATTATACCAATAATTGGGCATCCTGTTTTTACAGCATGATCCATTAGTTTAGTAATTTTTTTAGCTCCCATCTGACTAAGTGTTCCACCAAGAACAGTAAAATCATAAGCAAAGACAAAGATTTGTCTACCATTTACATTTCCATATCCACCAACTACACCATCTGTAAAGAATTTCTTTTTCTGCATATCATATTCATGGTAATGGTGTGTGGTTAATGGATCAATTTCAGTAAAAGTGCCTTCATCAAGTAAAAGATTGATTCTTTCACGTGCAGTTAACTTACCCTTATCGTGTTGAGCCTTAATTCTATCTTGGCCCCCTCCTTGTAATGCGGTGTCATTTCTTTTAGAATAGCCTTCAATCTTTTCAGAATGCATAACAGTGATCTAAAGCAATATGGTTTCATATATTAATTTAATTTGATATTAGAAACTTCATCAAATTTTTACAAAAATTCAATGATCATTGTTTATTTTAGAAGTTCAGGAGTTAATAATTGAAAATTTCTTTTTTGCTGATTTCTGGTAAGATACAAAAGCATCTTTTTCCTCACTGCATTTCTTACAGATACATAATTGGGAAACGTTTGGAATATCACAGTTTTCTTGGAATTCACATTGAGGGCAACCAGCAGAAGCACCACATACTATGCATTGTAATTCATTTATTTGAGCACATTTTTCATGTTTTACACCTAATCCTTTTGCCCACAATCCAATTTCATTTACTTCAATTTTTTCATTACATACTATACAAGTTCCAGGAAACTTCATAGGGATTTTTCTCCAACTCATTTTATTAGTTCAATCTCCTTTTCTATTATATCACTAAAAGTTTCTTCCAGTTCTAGTTCAAGAGTTTTATTTTTAATGCAAAATAAAACATAAGGCAAACAAAGTGTTACAAAAGCACTAGAAGATAGATGTAATTTTTTTGCCATAACAGAAGATAGTGACTTTATTTTAGCTCCATCCCAACGAATTCTATTAAGTAACGGCCATGATAGATTGTATTGTGCATATCTAATTCTATCATCTTTTTGATATAATTCTATCAAAATATCATTGAGATAACGTAAAAGTCTCCAGTTCTGAGTTTTCATAATCTTTCCATAAAGCATGTCAGCATTTGAAATGATTTCTAAATATTTTGCAAGTGATGTACTATCTATATCACTTGTAATGATGCTAGAATAAAATGCATTAATTTTATCTCGTGGATTAATTTGCATTGAATACAAAACACTTCGAGCTTCTTCAATTGAATTTGCTTTAAAGAATGCATTTACTCCATCTTCAACATTAATACTCTCAAAAGATGTTTCAGTTTGAGGATTAAATCCAGTTACTAAAGACTGAGTTAGATTAATCATTGAACGTATATCCCCACGTGATTTATCAATAACTTTGATTAATGAACCTGGACTCAGTTTTGCACTTTCTTTTTTTAGAATATTTTCAAGATAAACTCTCAATAGACGTGGAGGCATTCTTTTGAATTCTATTGTTTTAACAACTTTTTTGATACCTTTCATTTTATCTAAAGTGTCATTATTTGCAGCAAGCACAATAGGAACTGTAGGTTCTTTTAGAATTTCAACAAGAGCTGATGCTCCACCATAATCACTACGACCATGAATACCATCTACCTCATCAACAAATATCATCGGAGTTCCTAAGACACTTACATTACCTAAAACAGGCGTAAGAATTTCATTAATTCTAGATTTATTTCTAACATCACTGGCATTAAGGCCAATCATATCATATCCAAATTGTTTAGCCAGAAGATAAGCCATGGTAGTTTTTCCAATTCCAGGAGGTCCAACTAAAAGAAGAGGTTTTGTTCCTTTTTTCCATTTTGCAAACCATTCCATTATGGCAGCACGTGATTCTTCGTTTCCAATCATATCAGAAATAATCTGAGGCCGATGTTTTTCAGACCACATCAATTTTATCACTTAGGAAGTTTGGATTCAAACTCTGACCATTTATTGGCCTTTTGTAATTGATTATACCAATATTGGCTATAATGCTCTACAGTCAAAAATAAAAATTCTAAAAATTCTTTGTGAGAGAAATCATCAGGTAACAATTCAAGAGTAAGGCGAGCATCTTGCAAATACAGATTGCTTTTTTCCAAAGTGGTATCAAATCCTTTTTTCACATCATTTGCCAATAATGAATAGTAAAGTGGCCAAGAAGGGATTTTTACAAACCCATTTTTAATGGAATCTTCAATTTCGTTTCCACATCCGACACCTTCTGCAGCTCTTGCCATACCCAAATAGAAAATTTCTCCTAATGGTCGTTCTGCCAAAGCCATGTTTCTACCAGCAGTTCCCATCACTGCTCGATATTTTTTGTAAGACAATGTCATTTCTTCTTCAGTAATTTCAGTTGGTTTTGATTTTAATTTCTCATCAAGATATTGTCCTATTCTAGCATCTCTGAATCCTTCTTCAAATTCTTTTAGAACTTGTTCACCACCCTTTGAAATTTTATCTCTAGCTAATTTCAAAATATATGGATTCATTAGTTTGTAATCATCAAGATAATCCAAGTCTTCATCTTTATCTACAATTCTATCCATTGGTTCGCTGAGATCAATTGCCAAGATATGTCCCTCAACCATATCTTGTTTTAGTTGAGGATCATCTCTTCCAGTATATTCTGCTGCAGCGTCAAACAATCCATTAAAAACAGGAAAGGTCATTTTTACAAAATTTGAGTTTAAAATTCTAAGAACTCTGTCTTTTAGAACATCAGGACTTTCTAACTTTGATTTTATAGGCTCGATTTCAGATGCATTTAGTATAATTTCAGTAGAACCTACCTCATCACCAAATGCTTGTTGGGTAGAATTTGGATCAGTATCGGATTTTATTTCATTAAGAAGACCTTGTGCAAATCTTTCTGCAAAATTTGGAAATTCATTTTCTGTTTCTTCTTTATATTTTTTAAATAATTTGAAACCTTTTGATTTAAACAAACCTTGTTTGATTATTTGTTTACCAGGCTTTGTGCTCATTAAAGCTTCTTTACTTACAACAGATTGATCTTTGCCACTCACAAACGTAAGCCTCTTTATTGTTATTTATGCTTTCAAAACAAATGTTTACTTCACTTAAATTACGAAATATTGAAAAATCATTATGGAAGTAATAGAAATTCTTCGTGAAGCCTCAAATAGAATTTATGAAAATGTAAAAGATCTTGCAGGCACTGAACAAGCTGCAGGAGATTTTGGTGTAGGTGCAGGTGGAGATATTTCACGAAACATAGACATTGTTGCTGAAAAAACAGTTTTAGATTATCTTAAAGAAATTAATTTTGAGTGTGTTGTTTTAGGTGAAGAGTGTGGTAGAGTAGAATTATCAGATAATCCTAAAGGATACATCATTATGGATGCTATTGATGGTTCTGCAAATGCAGTACGTGGTGTTCCATTTTTCTGTAGTTCATTGGCATTTGCAACTGAGAACAAACTTAGCTCAATTACAGATGGAGTTATTACAAATTTAATAAATGGAGAAACGTATTGGGCTTCAAAAAACAAAGGTGCATTTTTCAATGAAAAGCAAATCAAAGTCCATAACAGTGATCCAATCTACAAAATCGTTGGCATTAACACATCGGGTGCAACAATAGAATTGATGAACAGACTACATCCAATATTTGAGAATCATAATCACACAAGACATTTTGGTGCAAACGCCCTTGAAATGGCATTATTTGCAAGAGGGTTGATGGATATTTTTATTGATTTAAGAGATAAAATTAGAATCCAAGATATTGCCGCAGGTTATCTAATTGTAAAAGAAGCAGGAGGATTATTGTTAGATGCCGATTTGAATCAACTTGATGCAGATCTAAGTTATGATACAAGAGTTTCTTTTATTGCAGCTGCAAATCATAAAATTCTTGATGAAATAATGTCACAAATCAAACAGTGAACAAGAAATCAAATTATCGAATTTTTTGAATAAGATTATAAAAGAAATATTTTTATCTAAAGTCAAAGAAAAACTTCTTGTATGGTCACTGAAATGAAGGCAAAGGTCACCTATATGGAGATGCTAAAAGAAGATCTTGTAATTATACGACTAGTTCCAGAAAATGGAATGCCTGAATACAAAACAGGTCAATTTCTAACAATTGGTCTTCCAATACCAGCAGAAAAAAAGATTGTGAGACGAGCATATTCTATTGCATCTCATACAGAGAATAGAGATTATTTTGAATTTGTTATTAGATGGGTGAGAAAACCACTTCCTGGTCGTGTTACAACTGAATTATTTTATCTAAGTGTTGGTGATGAAGTAGCTCTAGGAGATCCTACAGGAGCTGCATTACAAATTAGTAATACACTACCTAACGGACAAAAAGACAATAGAAGAATAATTTGTGTTGGTGGCGGAACAGGACTAGCACCATTTATTGCATTTGCAAAACACTTCCACGATATTAATGACAAAAGAGAAGTGATAGTTTTGCATGGAGCAAGTTATGTTGATGAATTAAGCTACAAACGACTCTTAACAGATTTAGAATTAGAAAGTGAAAAAAGAGGAAGGGACACATGGAATTTTAGATATAGAGCAGCTATTAGTAGACCAAAAGAATTCTTTAACAGATCTTGGTCTGGCCATGTAGGCAGAGTAGAATCATTTTTCAAGGCTGATAAAAAAACAGAACTATCACCAGTAGATGAGATGGTAGGAGAAAAAATAACACCAGAGAATACCATTGTATACATTTGCGGGTATCAAGGTACTATCGATGGGGTAATTGAGTCTCTTGGTTCAAGAGGCTTTGTTACGGAACATGAAAAAAATAAAGACGGAAGTTTTGGAATAAAGTTTGAATCCTACGGATAGAAATATTTTTTTAAAAAATTATTAATTTTCATTTTTGGGAATTAAGAGATTAGATCTTATCAGAGAAAACATACCTGTTCGTTTTTATTACGAGGTACTTGTCGTAAAATATGGCAAATCTCAAGTGTAGTGATTACGGTTTTGAATGTGATTTTGTAGCCGAAGGAGAAATGGAGGAAGTGATTGGGGATTTTAGAGCACATACTGATGATGTGCATGGAATAGACTATTCTAAGGAAGCTGTAATGCAGTTTCTTTTAAGAAAACAGGGCGTATAAGAAAACTAAGCATCTAATTTTTTCATTGTTGCAGATAAAACAGGAATTTCTTTTTCAATGATTTTTTCCACTGCAGGAACAATACCTGCTCTAGCTTTAACACTTTCTTCAAAAAGTTCGTAAACTTGATCTCTAAACAATAATTTGATTCCAGGAAGTGCAGTAATTCCTTCATCAACAGTTCTAGGATCTGATAAATCTAAAATCAAAGTACCTTTCTTCTTGTCTTCCATTATCAGTCTGATTCTTTCATAAGTAATCAAAAAGAAATCACATGTTGTTGCAACAAAGATAATATCATATTTATTAAAACCAGCTAAAACATCATTAAAGTCAACTGGGGTTCCTCCTAAAAGAGTTGTAAATCCTGTTGCACGTTCAATAGTTCTACTAGAAACATCATATGGGATTCCCTTTGTATTCAAAGTTTTTGCAAGCATAGCAGCAGGCTCACCAGTGCCAATAAGTAAGACTTTTTTCCTAGAATCAAGGCCAGCTTTTTCATCTACTAGTTTTACAGCAATATCACCAAGAGAAATAACATCTTTTGAAATTCCGGTAGTATCTCTCATTCTAGTAGCTAATCTAATGACACTTTCAAATAATTTATTGAGAATTTTACCAGAAACGCCTGCACTTTTTGCATCAGTTAATGATTGTTCAATCTCATTGACTACTTCTTGTTTTCCAACAATAAAAGAGTCTATTCCAGATGCCAAACGTAATAGATGAAGATACACATCATCGCCTTTGTATACTTCAAGGGTTTGATCAAAGTGATCAATTTCAATTTGTTCTAAAGAAGACAAAGATATCCAAGTGTCCTTAACTTGATTTAACACAAGGGTTTTTCCTTCAGCTCTTCGTGCATCAGGAGAATCATCAGTTTCAACATTACTTACTAAAAAGATTTCAACTCTACTTGCTGTTTGAACAATAATACATTCATCAACACCAGGGACTTTTTTAAATTCTTCACATGCTGCAGCAACATCTTTGAAAGCAAATTTTGATAATGTATGTAGAGGAACATTTTTGAAAGTGACTCTTGCATTCATTACATCAAAACTTACTTGACTCAAACCATATCACCATTAAGATTTAATTTTATCTCGTCCACCTTTGGCAGTTCGGAAAACATTCATTCCAATGAAATAATTTTCGTGTAATGAGTCTAAATAAGTAATATCATTTTTAGCATCCTGAATTTGTTTTTTAGTTGCTTCTGGATCATTTTTTAATTGGTCAAGTCTTTGTTTTGCTTCGACTGTAAATTGACCAACTGCATTTTCATAATTTGAAAGACCACCATACTCTGGGCTAAGAACATGTTCAGGAATATATTCAGGAGTTACATCTTGGAATGCCTCAGCTTTTCTTGTTATAGATTCTTGTTCTTCTGGTGAAAGAATTGGTCGTGGGAATCTATCTTTTTTATCTAGCCAAAATTCTGGCTCACCCATCTCTCGTCTGAATATCTCCTCACCTTGTCTTTTGAAGGTGTGATCAGGGCCTTTTGCACCTTCTTCTTTTATTTCATCAGCAATTGCTTTGTATTCTATTTCTGCTGCAGCTTCTGCTTTTTCTTTTGTAGCTGCTGCTTTTACAATAGCTTTCTGTAATGCTATCTCTGCTTTTTCAGCTGCTTTAGCTGCTGCTTCTGCTTTAGCTGCTGCAGTGCTTGCTTTAGGTTTTTTAGTTTTTACGGTTTTTTCGACAGATGCCTCTTTAGATTCTGAATCTTCTGCAGGTTTTGCTTCTACTTCAGGATCTTTTTTCTCCTCAGACATCAAAATTTACTAAAGTTGCCTGAATTTTAATATTTTTGTAAGATAAACCATCAATCATTTCTTTTTTTCTTACTGAAATCTGCAAATGTTATTCTGATTGATGGAAAATTCAGATAGATAGATTTTATAAAAATAATGGCGCCCTCGGCGGGATTCTGGAGATCTGTTCATATCCCTAATCTATTCACGCCTAGAGAATCTTAAAATTATTCAATAAATCAAAAATTAGATCGTAAGAGTTTAAAGAAATATCAAAGTATTCTAATTATATGAGTACACAAGAAAAAACATACACCGTAATCATAGAACAAGATGAAGATGGTATGTATGTAGTAAAAGTTCCAGATATTTCAGGTTGCTACACACAAGGGAAGACAGTAGCAGAGGCAACAGAGAGAATCAAAGAAGCAATATCATCTTGTAGTAAAGATGAGAATATAGAACCATTAAGATTTGTAGGAATACAACAGATTCAAGCATAATGAAACTCAATCTTGTTTCTGGTAGAGATATGTGTAAGATTGTTAAAAAATTAGGTTTTACAAAAATTCATCAAGTAGGAAGTCATGTAAGATATGTTCATTCTGATGGTCGTAAGACAGTTGTTCCAGTACATAATAATGAAATATTAGGCAGAGGTTTGATTAATGAAATTCTTAAACAAATTAAATTATCTAGAGAAGAATATGAAAAAATTCGATTAAAAGTGTAAGAAAAAACTATTGTATAATATCGAAGCTACTCAAAATATTCTTCATCTATTTCTTTAATCTTTATTGTTTTCTTTACTTTGACTCCAACATTATTTTCAATCATATATTTAACTAGTTGCTTACCATTTATTAGAACAATATTTTTTTCAGATTTTGTTATATCATCATATGCTTCTTTAGAAAAATCAGAAGTCGTAATGAATATTCCTTTTCTGGATTTCTTTAATGATAGTGCACCAATAAAATCTCTAATATCATGTGCTGATATGTTAGTTGAATGTCTTTTTGCCTGAAGATAAATCATGTCTAATCCAAGTTTGTCTTGTGGAACTTCTCCATCTATTCCTTTATCACCAGATTTACCAGCATGTTTACCTTTACCATAACCTAATTTTTCTACTAAATCTAGAATTAATTGTTCAAAAAAAGTTGGATCAATAGATTTTAATTTTTTTAATAAATCATTAATCAAAATATTATTAATTTGAAAAATTCCATCATCAATCAAATCATCTGGAGATTTATTACTATCAAATAGTTCAGATTGTTCTATTGTTGATTCTAATTTTTTTATCATCAAATTCTTCAAATTGAGATAGAAACTTTCGATTAATTTTAGATGGTTTTTGTTTAAGTATATCTAAACCTCTAACTGAAATCTTAAATGTACCTCTTTATTTTTCTAAAATCCCTGCTCGTGTCAGATAATCTTTAGCCCATCCGATTCTATTGTAAAGATAATTTCCTCCTGATGGTTTTTCTTTGTCTATATCTTCTTGTTGTAATTCAAAATGATTTATCAAATAATCTATTACTTCTGAATAATTTTTTTCATGATTATCACCTAAAAAATCTACAAGAGGCAACATGATATCTTCAAATGTCGGAAGAGTCATGATTTAAGAAAAATCAAGAAAGATATGAATATTTACTATTTCACGTTCTTACAATGTTCATGAATCCAAATCCCTTTAGAATTTCTAATAATTTTGTCTGTTCCTACTATTATTTTCAATTTACACACTTTACATATTCCATCAAACTTTGCTAAAATCGGTTTGTTAGAATATTGTTTGGTACTATTTCCTCTAGGTCTAAAATACTGACATTCTTCACATTTTGTACACTTGTTAGGAATGCCTGTACTGTGATACTTGTCAGTATGTCCACAAAAGCAGATTATGACCATAATAATACCAATTCAAGAATTAACATATTATTTATCATGTGTTAAAATTATCTTTAAATTATAATTAGAACCAGCAACTTTCATTAAACCAATATTCTAATTTTTATCCAAATTTTGACATCATAAAATCTGTCTTTACAGTTACAAATCATACAAAAAGAAGATGAAAAACTAGACAAGTTTGTGAAAACTAGACTGTATGGTAAAAAAGTAACAAGAGAAACTATGCTAAATGAGATTGTCAGATTACGAAAAGGTGATAAAAAGAGAGATTTAAACAAAATTGATGGCGCCCTCGGCGGGATTTGAACACGCGTCTCAGCCGTGACAGGGCCGAATTCTAGACCGGGCTATACTACAAGGGCACAAGTATTTTGAACCAAACTGCCAGATTAAAAGTTTCTGTCATAACAAAAAATTTTGTAAAAGACTAAATTATACACGTAAAGCATTTTTTGTGAGGGTCTATGGCGCAGCCAGGTAGCGCACCGGACTTTTAATCCGGTTGTCAAGGGTCCGAATCCCTTTAGACCCGCTACTTTTTTTATTTTATCTACTAAATGATTTCATTAACTTGTTTTTCCAAGTCTTCAACAGATGAATTGATTTTATTTTCTCTTTTAGCCATAGTGGTTCTATAGTCATTGATCTTTTGAATTCTATCAGAAATCATTCTTTTTTGTTCATCATACCCTGAGGACCCATACGATTTTCGTTCCTTTAGAGAGGAGGCAACAGTGGTAGAAGAAGCAATTTTTGAAACAATTTTTGGATCAACTTTAGTACCAACTACAGATTTTCTTATTTCTGCTAAAGTCAATTTTGAAATAGGTTTTTTTGATTGATATGCCAGTTGTACCAAAATACCTGAAATCTTATGCGTCACTCTAAATGGAATTCCTTCTTGAACCAATTTTTCAGCAATGTCAAGTGCAATTAGATTACTTGATTCTGTAACTTTTTTCATTTGTTTTTCATTTACTTTCAAAGTAAGAAGTATTGATTTTAAAATTAACAGCGCACTGATAGATATTTTTGATGTGGACCAAATAGATGATTTTATTTGTTGTAAATCACGTCCGTAACCAGATGCTAGACCTTTGATAGTTGTTAGAATTGTAGTTAGGTTGCCAATAACTTCAGCAGTTTTACCTCTTGTTAATTCTAAAATATCTGGATTTTTCTTTTGAGGCATTACACTTGATGGGGATGTAAATTCATCGGCAAGTTCAATAAAAGAAAATTCTGATGTTGACCAGATGATAAAATCTTCTGCTAATTTACTTAGATTAGTCATCAAAATTGAAATCATTGCAACATATTCTGCTACAAAATCGCGTGTACTTGTTGCATCAATTGAATTCTCAACAAGATCATCAAAACCTAACATCTTTGCAGTGCTATGTCTATCAATTGGAATACTTGTTCCTCCAACAGGTCCTGCACCAAGTGGACTCTGATTTACTCTTTCAAAAGTTCCATAAAGTCGTTGAAAATCTCTGGACAAAACATCTGCATGTGCTAAAAGATAATGAGAAAATAGACCTGCTTGAGCTTGCTGAAGATGAGTATAAAGAGGCATGATTGTTTTTTGGTGATTTTTAGCCACAGAAACAAGAGTTTCTATGGTATCTAGAAGGCAATTACAAATAATATTGATATCGTCTCTGATTTTCATTCGAATATCTAAAGCAACCTGATCATTACGCGACCTTGCAGTGTGCATCTTTCCTCCACTTGCCATACCAGCCTTTTTGATTACTAGTGACTCAATTAATTCATGAATATCTTCAGCTCCAGATGATGAACTAAATTTTTCTTTTCTCAAAGACTTTAAAGCAGATAGTATTTTTTTTGCATCATTTTTTGTTATGATGTTATTTTGATATAACATCAAAGTGTGAGCTTGGCTTCCAAGAATATCATATAATGCAATTTCTGAATCATCATTTATTGATGAAACATAATCCAAAGTAATACCGCTCAAATCATTACCAAGGCGAGAACGATACATTACATAAGATTCTAGAATGGTTATATATAGCATCGACGCTTTTGCCCACATGAGTCAAGACATCAAACAGACACGGGTAAAAATTTTCGATGCGCTATCAAAGATTGTAGATCCAGAAATCAACACATCAATTGTAGAATTAGAATTGATTGATGAAGTCGATATCAATAATACGGATGTTAAAGTTGATTTACATCTTACTAGTCCATTCTGTCCAGCAGTTTTTGGTTTTAAGATTTGTCAAGATATTCATGATAATCTTTTGCAAGTAGATGGAGTAGATGATGTTAAAGTGAATGTTTCAAATCACTTTATGGCAGAGCAGATTAACAATCAAGTAAACAATAGCCCAAATCCAAAAAAACTGGGTTAACTTCTAAATCCTAACAAATAGCCTCTTAGTAGTTGGATTCCCATTGCAGGATCAACACCTTTTGGACATACTTGGCTACAAGAACCTGCAAAGTGGCATCTCCAGATACCATGAGATTCATCAATTATCTTAAGTCTGGAATCTTTTCCTTTATCTCTACTATCAGCAACATATCGATATGCTTGAGCTAATGCTTGCGGTCCAACAAATGAAGAATCAGTAGCCATTGTAGGACATGCAGCATTACACAAACCACATTTGATACAATTAGCAAATTGGATGTATTGTTCTACTTCTGCAGGAGATTGTAAGAATTCTTTTGCATCAGATTCCAGTTCTGTATCATCTCTGATAAGATATGGTTTGATTTTTTGATGAGTCTCAAATAATCTTTCAAACTTTACTGCTAAATCACGAACAATTGGAAAGTTGCTCATTGGTTCTACTGTAACAACATCAGAGTCTAGTTCACTGATTTTAGTAAAACACGCAAGTTTTGGTTTTCCATTAATCATCATTCCACAAGAACCACATGTAGCTTGTCTACAAGAATAACGAACTGCTACTGAATGATCTAAATGATTTTTGACCTCAAGAATTGCCTCTAGAACAGTTGTCCATCTTTCATATGGAACAGTAAACTCCATGAATCCACTAGCATCATCTTGCTCTGGATTGGATCTTGCAATTCTAAGTGTAATTGATTTTGAGGAAGACAATGGTGTTGATGATTGTTCTTCTGCAATACTAGATACTTGTGCCAATTCTATACCATCCCCATGTTAACCATAATAATAGTTCTTGAACCATATGCTATTAATCCAACCATTGCAGCAACACAACCATAAGAAACAGCTTTTTCGTAAGTTTTTCCTTGTTTTAATTCCAATAAAATAACTCGTAGTCCATTAAATCCATGAACTGAAAGTAAAATCAGTATTAATTCCAGCATTACAGCATATGGAATGAATTTGTAGTTAGCAAGAACAGTCTCATATTCGAGGGACTCATGGAAATTCATTGTAAGACGCATTAAAACGTGAACAGCCACTAATGCCACGGCAGCCAGGGCAGTCCCATAGTGAATTTTCATGATTGTGCTTTCTCTCATATTACTCACCAAACAATACCGCTAGCCCATACATCATAGCAAATGCTGCAAGAACAATTGCTGAATAAATGCCTATTTTGTGTCTATAGTTTTGAGATGCTGGTTCATATGGATAATCAGGTCGGGATGGTTTTCCCACACCAATTCCTCCATGTCCCAACATTACTCTAATTCCATTAACAGTATGAAATACACACATTCCAATTACAATTGTCAAAACAACGTGTCCTTCAGTGGTTGATGTCATTTCCATCAGTTCGTCCCAACCAACTTGTCCACGAAGAATATTACTTGTTTCATAAATATGAGCTATAAAATATGCCAAGAGACCCAGCCCACTTAATCGCATTAACCAATATGCAACTCTTTCAATTCCGTAACGGGTTGGATTTGCCATTCCTCCAATGCCTTCTTTATTTTCGTCTTGAGTCATCTAATATTTTCTCTCCACTGGCTGATACTTAGTAATTGTGACTGGGAATGTTTTCATGATTGGCTCATTTGGATCATAGTAAGCAAGTGTATGATGTAAGAAGTTGGCATCATCACGTTTAGGATAATCGGTTCTTGCGTGTGCACCACGAGACTCTTTTCTATTAATTGCGCCAAGTAGTACAATTTCTGCTACTCTAAACATAGAATCAAGTTCCATAACATTTGAAAAATTAGTATTGTACTCTTTTGCTTTATCATCAACATGTTTCCAAGTCTGTACTTTTAGCTCACGAATCTTTTTGAGACCTGCAACTAGATCAGTTTCATTTCTGTAGACATAGGCCTTGTCATTCATAGTGTCAATAAGTTGTTGTCTAATTTCATATGGATTTACACTACCATTTCCTCTAAAAATTCCATCATAGATTCTCTTTTCTTCTGCTTCAACCAAATGATGTGGCCAAGGATTTGATGGGGCACCTTTTTGGATATACTCTACTGCCAATTCACCTGTAATTTTACCCCAAACTATGCATTCTGAGGTGGAATTTGCGCCTAGACGGTTTGAACCATGAACACTATTACATGCAGCCTCACCGGCAGCCCAAACTCCTTGAATTTCTGTTGCACCCTGAATATCAGTATGTAGTCCCCCCATCATATAATGACAAACAGGTCTAATGTCAAGTAATTCTTTAGCAGGATCAACACCAGAGAATTTGATAGATATTTCTCTAATTCCACCTAATTTCTCTTTAATCTTTTCATCACCAATATGTCGTAAATCAAGTTTCATACAATCAACTCCAGTTTCATGTTTGAATCCTCTTCCTTCTTGAATTTCAGTCATTATTGATCTTGATACAATGTCACGTGGAGCTAATTCCATTTTACTTGCAGCATAATTTTTCATAAATCGTTCACCTTTGTTGTTAAGTAGATAAGCACCTTCTCCTCTTGCACCTTCTGTAATCAAAATACCAGATGGTAAAATTCCTGTTGGATGAAATTGTACAAACTCCATATCTTTTAGTGCCATACCAGCACGTAATCCCATATCCAAACCATCTGGAGTGGATGACAATGCATAAGTTGAAAAACTATACAATCTTCCAGCACCGCCAGTTGCAATGATAAGGGCTTTACCTTTGATTGTGTAAAATGTACCAGAAGCTAATTCTATTGCAGTAAGTCCCATGAATTTTTTTCCATCATGAATAATTGATGTTGCAAACCATTCGTTAAGATATTCAATATTTTCAAATTTCTGACATGTGTCATACAAAGTCTGCATTTCAAAGAAACCAACTTTATCTGATGCATAAGTTGCTCTTGGAAAACTGTAACCACCAAAGTTTCGTTGATCAATACTACCATCTTCTTTTCTAGACCATGGCATTCCCCAGTGTTCTAGCTGATGAATTTCCTTTGGTATTTCTACACAAAGTTTTTCAGCTACATCTTGGTCTGCAAGAAAATCACTTCCTTTAACGGTATCATAAATATGAGATTCAATTGTATCTCCTTCACCTTCTTGAATTACTGCTGCAGTTCCTCCTTCTGCTGAGACAGAATGAGAACGCATTACTTGTAATTTTGAAACAATGCCGATTTTGAGATTAGGACCCTTTTTTGCAGCTGCTAGTGCAGCCCTCAAGCCAGCAAGACCAGAACCACAAATTATCAAGTCAAATTCTATAGAATCTACCATTTTTCAGACAAACTTGCTATGAGCGGGTTAAATATGTAGTAGTTGACAGGCGTGATCCAAAATATTAAAATATATCACTAGTGATATCACTAGTGATGATTTCTGAGTGGTTTCAGAGAGTAGGAAGTTCAATTCCCAGAGGATTTTCAAGATATTTCATTTTAGAGTTATTGAAAAAGAAAACACACACTGGAAAAGAGATCATCGATTATGCAGTAGAACAAAGTAATGGAATTTGGAAACCATCTCCAGGATTGATCTATCCATTGTTAGGTAGACTACTAGATGAAGGATTGATCGAAGAAACGAAAGATGGAAGATATCAACTAACAAAGAAAGGAAAGGAGACAGCAGAGGACGTAGATAAGATAAATGATATTGTTAAAAAGCAATTAGAGGTTTTATTCAGACTAGGTAATGCAGGTAGATTTGTTGCTATGGATCTATTAGAAAAGATTTCAACTATTGGTTCCATCCTTAGTTCAAACTTTGCTCATATGACTGATGAAGAGACAAAGAAATACAGACATTTTCTTGAATCAGAATTAAAGAAAATTCAAGAAAAAGAAGTAAAGAAAAAAGGCAAAGAAATTAAGATCGAATAGAAATATTTCTAATAAAATCAAATCCAGATAATATCTATAAAGTAATATCAGATAATTTTTGGTTAAAATCATAAATAATTCAGAGAAAGAACACAATTATGAAAAATTTGAGAAATAGGTTAAAATCAAAAAAACCACTTGTTATTCCAGGAGTTTATGATGCATTAGGTGCAAAAATTGCTCAAAAAGTTGGATTTGAGGCAATGTTCCAAACAGGTTATGGAACATCTGCAACTCTATTTGGAATGCCAGACTATGGATTTATTGGAGCAACAGAAACAGTAGATAATGCAAGACGCATATGCAGAGCAGTTTCAGTACCTGTAATTGTAGATTCAGATACAGGTTATGGTAATGCATTAAGCGTATGGAAAATTGTAAAGGAGTTAGAATCAGCAGGGGCTGCAGGAATTTTTCTTGAAGACCAAAAATGGCCTAAAAGATGTGGACATATGCAGGGAAAAGAAGTAATTCCACAAGAAGAATACACTGAAAAATTGTCAGCTGCACTTGATGCAAGAGAAAGTAAAGACTTCATAGTTGTTGCTAGAACAGATGCAAGAGCTACTGAAGGGTTAGATGCAGCCATTGAGCGTGGAAAACAAAATAAGAAAACAGGGGCAAGTGCAATATTTGTAGAAGCACCAAGATCATTAGCTGAAATGAAAAAAATAGGAAAAGAAATCAATGCGCCATTAGTTGCAAACATGATTGAAGGAGGAGCTACACCACTAAGTCCAGCTGAAACTTTAAACAAAATGGGATTTAAAATAATTCTTTATCCACTATCTGTGTTGTATGCTAACACATTTGCAACTATGAATATTCTCAAAGAATTGAAAAAGTCAGGAAATACAACAAAATACAAACAAAAAGTTGTGAATTTTGATCAGTTCAATGATTTAGTTGAACTTCCAAAGTTTAGAAAGATGGAAAAGAAATTTCAAAAAGAGAATAAAAAATAAAAAATTTTAAGTAAAGTACAGTTATGTATTTCTCTTTACTTCAATTTCTATTGTTGATACGTTTCTGATTCTACCGTCTTGTGACTCTAATGATTCTGAGCCAATTTTAATATCTCCGATAAGATAGCCTGCATTTTCTGTTTTTCGTGCGATGATTTGAGCTACATCTACAGCACGGCCAATGCTCATGCCTCTAGCTTTGATGTGGACGGCTGGTAGATTTGCCAATTGAATTAGCGTTGATGTAACATACGCCATCAATGGTTTCTTACCAATGAATATTGTGTCTCTGGTTCCTGAATCTTCTCTAGGTTTAGAAGATGTGTTTTCTTTAGGTGCAGAAGACTGTGTGTTATCTGTCGACATGACATTCTACCATTGGGGGATAATTTAAAGCTAAAAGAGGTTTTTTGGATTTAATGAAAATTTTTTGAAAAATTTGAACTATTATTAACTAGAAAAGAGTAATTTGTTCAGAACTTGGAAAATATTTCAAAAGTTTTAGAATTAGGAAGTTGTGAAGAAAAAATCAAAATTTTAGAAATTCTAGATAGTACAAACAATCCAGAAATTTTAGAAAAAATAATTTTGAAATTAGATGATGATGATATTCAAGTTAGAGGTGAAGCATTTAGTTCACTAATATTAAATGAAAATAAAATTTCAAACTTTTTAATTAAAAGTTTAGATTCTGCAAATAAAAACATCAGGGGATTTGCATCATTGGTGTTAGCAAATAGAAATGAAACATCAGCAATTCCAGAAATTATAAAACTTGTAAAAGATGAACGTTCTATGGTCAGATCATGTGCAATTGGAGCATTAGGGTATCTTAAAGCTCAAGAGGCTAAAGAAATTTTTCTTGATTCTTTATTAGATTCTAATTTAGAAGTAAGAAAAAGTGCAATGCAAGCAATTATTGATCTGAACATAACAATTCCAGAGAGCAAAATGAAAGAAATTATTAAAGAAAAAGATCCTGAGATAAAAAAAATGATTTCTCAAGTAAAAAAATAAAGTGGACCGGAAGGGATTTGAACCCTCGATCCGATGCATGCCATGCACCTATCCTACCAGACTAGACGACCGGCCCAATTATCAGAGTTCTGATTGAATAACACTTTTTGAATTGGGTATTAACGTTTAGCGATTTAATTGAAATTAGGATTATGAAATTAACACAATATATTTAACCATGGGAATCATGATTGGATCGTTATGGTGGTAGACAACAAGGCAACTGTCACGTATGTTCAATTATTAAAAGAGGATCTTGTTATCATTAGATTAGTTCCAAAAGATGAAGAGGGCAATGTTGCTCCAGTTCCAGAATTTGAGGCTGGTCAATTTATCACATTAGGATTACCAAATCCTGTAGAAGGAGGAAAAATAGTTAGACGTGCATATTCAATTGCATCTCATCCAGAAAATAGAGATTACATTGAACTTGTAATTAGATGGGTTAGAAAACCACTTCCAGGTAGATTAACTACACAATTATTTAATCTAAAAGAAGGAGATGAGATTCTTTGGTTAAAACCTACAGGTAGAGCACTGACAATTAGTGAAGAACTTCCAAATGGAGAAAAAGATAACAGAAGAATTGTTTGTATAGGTGGAGGTACAGGTCTTGCACCATTTGTCAGTTTTGCACAACACTTTCACGATACTGGGGATAAACGAGAAATCATAGTTTTACAGGGTGCAAGTTATGTCGATGAATTAAGTTACAAAGATTTGTTAACTGGGCTTGAAAATGAGAGTATTGAAAGAGGTAAGGGCGAATGGAACTTTAAGTATAGAGCAGCAGTCAGTAGACCGCAAGAATGGTTTAACAGATCATGGGGGGGTCAAATTGGAAGAGTTGAGACATTTCTAAGACCAAGAGACAATGGAATGTCACCGCTAGAAGAATTAGTGGGGGATAAAATTACTAAAGATAATACTATATTCTATGTGTGTGGTTGGCAAGGAACAATAGATGGTGTAATGGACTTTGTAAAACCAAAGGGCTTTGTCACAGAACACGATAAACGTGAAGACGGAAGTTATGAAGTCAAATACGAATCATACGGATAGAATTTCTAAAAAAAGAATAATTTCTAAAAAAAGAATAATTTCTAAAAAAAGAATAATTTCTAAAAAATCAATCATTGAAATATGAGATTTATTTAGGAAATGTAATTGATTACTGCACTATATCTCGCGCATCTAAATCCTGTAACTAATGCACATATTGAAATTATTTCAGAATTGAAAAAAGAAGCTGATGTTGTCAAAGTTATGCCTGTAGTTTTTAAAAATGGAGATAATGAAGTCAACAGTAAAAGTTTTCCATTTAATTTTGAAACCAGAAAGAAAATGTTAATGTCTGTATTTGGAGATTCAATTCAAATTACTGATGATTATGCATTTCTTGCTCCATTTAAAAAATATCTACCACCATTACTGAGACGAAAATCATGGAGATTAAGAAAACAAATTCTCAATGGGGTGGAAGGAGATTTTTTTTCATATACAGGAGACAAGGCTGAAGGCTATATGCTAAAAATTTACAGATTAAAACCAAAGATAGGAGAAAGAAAATCAATTTCTGCAACATCAGTTAAAGGAAAATTATTTGATGCTGCCCTTGGAAAAGAATCTACATGGAAAGAAGACGTACCAGAAAGTATAGCAAAGGTAATTGAAGAGGATTGGAAAACAGTAGAGAAATTTGCAAATATGAAAGATATGACTACAAGAGTTGCAGGAATGAAATTTCCTAAAGAAGGGTATTCGAAATAAATAGAGATTAATACACATCCAGTAAAAATTTTCTATGAAACTTCCACTTTCAAATTATGTCTGGTTTGACGGAAAGTATGTTCTTACTGAAAAAGCTCAAGTTCCAATTACAACTCATGCAATTCATTATGGAACATCAATCTTTGAAGGAATAAGGGCATATTGGAATGGAAAGAATCTTCATGTGTTTAGATTAGAGGAACATGTAAAGAGATTTAGAAGATCAGGACAGTTTTATGATATTTCACTTAATTTTTCTAATAAAGTAATTAGTAATGCAATTACAGGAATTTGTAAAAAAAATAAAATTAAAAAATCATGTTACATTAGACCATTTTACTTTGTAGGAGATTATGGAATTAACTTACATGTAACTGAAAAAGCTCCAACAAATGTTGCAATTTTTACATTTCCTTTTGGAAATTTGTTTAACAAAAATGGAATTTCAGCAGGAGTTGTGTCTTGGAGAAAATTCTCAGATTTAGCTACACCTTCACAAGCAAAAATGGGCGGAAATTATCTAAATTCTATTATCGCAACGCAAGAAGCAAAAAGAAATGGTGTAGATGAGGCAATTTTGCTTGATCATAATGGAAATGTTAGTGAAGCACCAGGAGAAAATATCTTCATTGTAAAAGATGGTCAGTTAGTAACACCATCGCTAGCATCATCAGCACTTGAAGGAATTACTCGTGATACAGTAATCAAAATTGCAAAAGATTTGGATATTGAGGTTGCAGAAAGATGCATCACTAGAAGTGAGTTAATTATGTCTGATGAAATTTTCCTAACAGGAACAGCAGCTGAAATCACACCTATCATATCAATGGATTCAAAAAAGACAGGAAATGGTAAACCAGGAGACATAACAAAGAAGATGATGCAAGAGTATACAGACATAGTAATGAACAAAAACGATGATTATTCTCATTGGTTAACTGAGGTGTATTAGATGAAAATTGTTCAAATTGGAACCGGCGGATGGGGGAAAAATCATACCAGGATTTTATCGCAATTAGGTGTACTTGTAGCTGTATGCGATACAGATTCTCAAAGAAGTAAAGAGTATGGAGAAAAATATTCTGTAAATCATTATGAATCAATAGAGGATATGCTATCTTCAGAAGAATTTGATGGAGCATTTGTAGTAACACCCACATCAACTCACACAGAAATTGCAACAAAATTGTTAGAAGCAAAAAAACATGTTTTTGTTGAAAAACCAATGACATACAAATCAGAAGATGGTGAAAAACTAGCTAAACTTGCAGAAAAAAACAAAGTAGTTCTTACATGTGGGTACATTGAAAGATTCAATCCTGCAGTAGACGTGGTAAAAAAATTAGTTAAAGAAAAAAAGTTTGGAGATTTGGTAATGTTAGAATTTCACCGTGAAAATAGAATGCCTCTTCACATCAAAGATGTTGGAATTATTTATGATACTTCAGTTCATGATATTGATACTGCAAATTGGTTGTTTGATGATATGCCTAATGTTATATTTGCAAGAGCAGGTAAAATTAAACATGAACATGAGGATTTTGCAAGTATTATGCTAGGATACAAAAATGACAAGGTTGCCATTATTTCATCAAACTGGATTACACCAAAAAAACTTAGAAAATTTAGTGCCGTATGTACAGATGCAATTATTTCATCAGATTTTATCACTCAAGAGATTGTTATAGAAAAAGATGATGAATCAGAATCTGTTCAAAATGAAAAACAAGAACCATTATTATTAGAAATTCAAAGTTTTCTGGGAGCAATTGAAGGTAAAAACGAACAAGTTGTAAAATCAACAGAGGCAGTCAATGTTACAAAGATTGCAGAAGCTGCACTTTTATCTAGTCAAAAAGGAATTCCAATTTATCTGGATCTAAAATGAATAAAACAATGATGGATATTTTGGCATGTCCAATTGACAAAAATCATCCTTTGGAATTATTTGAAATTAAAGAAAAAGACAATGTTGTCTCAGAAGGGGCGTTATTTTGCTCAAAATGTTCTAGATTTTATCCAATTATTGAGGAAATTCCCATAATGCTTCCTGATGAGTTAAGAGACAAAAAACAAGAATTAGAATTTCTAAAAAATAATAAAGACGAATTGCCTGAAAAAATTATTACAAAGGCAAACCCATGGCATTTGTAAGACATGGTTACAAATTTTATTTCTGAAAAAGCAAAAATTGGTGAGAATGTACAGATTTGGCATTTTTCATATATTGGAGATAATGTAGAAATTGGTGACAACGTCAAAATTGGTTCTCTTGTTCACATTGATTATGATGTAAAGATTGGAAAAAATTGTAAAATAGAAGGTTCTGCATATATTCCCCCATTAACTAGAATAGGAGAAAATGTGTTTATTGGTCCAAGTGCAACATTAACAAATGATCCTTATCCTATGTGTAACAAAATGATTGGTGTTACAATTGAGGATAATGCAGTCATTGGTGCACGTGCAGTAATAAAAGCAGGAGTTACTGTAGGAAAGAATAGTGTTGTTGCAATGGGCGCAGTTGTAACAAAGAATGTTCCTGAAAATTCTGTAGTTATTGGTTCTCCAGCTACAATTAGATACTCTAGAGAAGAATACGACAAGAAACAAAGAGAATGGAAAGAAAGTTAAGATTTTATCTCTTTTCTGAAAATCCAGTTTTTTAATTTTGATAAAATTAAGATCCATACTACAACTAGAATGATTGCAACTATTGCTTTAATTACAGATGCAATAAGCCAATTAAATTCACCAAATCCAGAAATAGAAATTGGTCCTAATAATGTCACAACAATTCCACCCCCAACAAGTATCAAAACCCACATTCCAAACAAAAATC
Source organism: Candidatus Nitrosopumilus sp. (assembly GCA_965248045.1). Taxonomy (GTDB): domain Archaea; phylum Thermoproteota; class Nitrososphaeria; order Nitrososphaerales; family Nitrosopumilaceae; genus Nitrosopumilus. The sequence goes on along the minus strand of CBDFIG010000001.1, from coordinate 196,277 downwards.
CAAAAAGACCAGACTTCATAATGAAACACCCATCATAAATGCAGTAATTATAGCCAAAATTCCTGAAAAGATAGCAAGTTTGAAAATTGCAAATCCAACTTGTTTTTCAGATAATGGTCCTCCTGAAAGTATCAGTCTTACTAGGGTAATAGGAGCAGTCTTGTCATCAGTTGCTTTGAGTTTAAAATCATCAGTATGCTCTACAGGTTTTCCTTTGATTTCCCTATGATCTACTACTCGTTTTACGCTTGATAGGAACAAAAATGAGTTGATTACAGCAGGCAATAGTGCAACTGCTGCTATAATTTCCACACCACCTACAATTGCAATCGTACCATACATTGCACCAAAGGTTAGCGCACCAGAATCTCCAGGAAAAATTTTACTTGGAATTTTATGGTATTTGTAAAAAGCTAATGAGACAAACCCTAACGGTAAACTAACTATTGCAATTTCATAATTTTGTACTATAAGCAAACAAATTGATAATGAGAAACTTGCAATCACCATAAAGCCACTTGCAACTCCATTTAGAACATCAATAGAATTAATTGTATTTCCAGTAATAGGAATCATAAAAACTATCAAAGCAAGATAGAGTACTGGAATTTGTACTGTTCCAAATAATGGAAACGCAAGATCTGAATCATAAGCACCAAGTGCAATAATTGGAATTGCTGCAATTGCAAGTGCAACTGGTTTGAACCAGCCGCTCATTACTTTTCTATCATCAACATATCCAATTACAAAAGCTGCAGATGTTGTAATGATTACTGCAAGAATTTCATTTATCTGTAAAAATGCATAAAGTACAATTTCTGATGCAATAATTCCTGCAATTATAGATATTCCACCTGGCCTGACTACCATAACATCTTCTTTTTTATTCATGTCTTTTACTGCAAGATTTCTTTTTGCTAGAAATTTGATTAGTGGCGGAGTCATTACAAATACAACAAGAAATGCAACAATGCATGAAATTATAGCTGGAATTATTAATTCAATCAATATCTAACCTTCCGTAATTCTGCCTTGATGTTATCCGCAATGGTTGAACCAATTTTATCTATTTCTGCTAATTTATTCACTGGAATCTTTGCCAAATCATCTAGATTCTTGATTTTGTGTTTGTACAGAATTCTGGCTCTAACCCGTCCAATTCCTTTGACTTTGACCAAGTCAAGTAATTCCTCTCTAATTCCATAAACAACTCTTTGTCTCAGATCACCTAGTTCTTCAAGCAAATCTGCCCGCTCAGCGTGCTTGGAAATCTCTCTAATACAATATGAGAGCCAATTTGCATTCTCAGTCATTCTATGCATGTCTCCGGACTCTATTCCAAGACTATCAGATAGGGACAATTCTGAGGATTCAGTAATCCATGATTGTAAAGCCAAAAGGCTTCTTGAGCAATCATATTCTGAAATGGGTTCTAACAATTCTGAAGAATTATTTTCTATCATTAAACTGGCTGATTCATAGTCTTTTTGTCGAAGTGAGAACTTTGGGAAAAATTCTTCACAATTTGTAATCAAATGTAAAAATCCAAAAGTATGTTTTCTTTCTTGCGATACATTTTCAATTGAATCTCTGAAATATGTTGCAGTTAAAGGATCAATGTACAACATTGATGTCTTTTTTCCAAATTCAGTGGCTGCATATCTTTCACCTTTTTTGATTATCAGATATTTACTGGAAAGAAATCGCAAAGAAATATCAATTGCAAATTTTAGTGTAGGTTTTCTTGACTGTAATCCACCCAATGTTTGCAAAAAGAATTCCAAAATTTCTTCTTTTTTTATTCCAGGATGAGTTACTATAACACTAAGTATGTTAGTTCGTAAAGATTTGTCATCTGTAATCTTTGATACAATAGGTTCTGGTTCTCCATTAATGTAATAGTCCATTAGATCGTCTGTGTTTCCACTTCCAACAATTATTGATTCTCCATAATCATCATATTGTGGTCTTCCAGCTCTTCCACAAAGTTGTTTGTATTCTAAAATACTAATTGGCATATTTTTTCCAACTTTAGCATTGTATCTGTTTACATTTGAAATTACAACTCTTCTTGCAGGAAGATTTACACCAGCTGCTAATGTGGGAGTAGATGACAACAGTTTGATGGTACCTTTGCGAAATTCTGTCTCTATTGTTTCTCTACATTTTTGATTTAATCCAGCATGATGAAACGCAACTCCCTTTTTTACAAGTAACGCCAAAGTTTTGACTATTTCAGTATGTTCACTTTCAGATAGGATTTTTTTTGATGTCTTTTCTAATTCAGTGATTTCTTTTTTTTCTAACATTTGAAAAATAGCATCAGCTGCTTTTGTTGCAAGTGATTTTGAACGAGCTCTAGTTTCTGCAAATACTAGGGATTGACCCCCTTGTTGTACGGATTGCACGCCTAAATCAATAGGAGTTCCTCGAAGACTACGCTCAACTTCGAAGGTTTTACCATCACTCATTGTAACCTCACCTGCATCACACACTCCTTCTGATAGCGGTACTGGTCTCCAATCATTTTTTACTAATTTACAATCAAGCCAATCTGCAATCTCATCAGAATTTGTAATAGTTGCACTAAGACCTACAATCTGGGGTTTTGTTTCTAATAATTTTAGTTGTGTAAGAATCATCTCAAGTGTTGGACCTCTGTTTTCATCTCCAATCAAATGTACTTCATCAGAAATTACTAATCCAATTTCATCTATCCATTCAGCACCATGTCTAATAATTGAATCCATTTTTTCATTTGTTAAAATTAATACATTACTTTTCTCTAAATTTTTTTCAATATTTTCAAAATCACCAGTAGATATACTCACTTTGATTTTGTTTCCTAGTACAACTTTTTCTAATTTTTTAAATTCTGAGAATTTTTCAGCAGCTAATGCTCGTAGAGGACTAAGATAAATCACCTTACCACCATTCTTGGAAAGATAACTAATCATTGCAAGCATTGCAATCAGAGTTTTTCCACTTGCGGTAGACGCAGATACTAGAATACTTTTTCCATCTAACAATCCAGCCTTTACACTATCAGCTTGTGGAGGATATAATTTTTCAAAATCTTGTGATTTTAAAAATTCAATTGCAGTTTTGGGAAGATCTAGTGTATCTATTTTCATACTCGGTTATAATGACCGGGTTTTGATTCATAAATAGATGCTTCTCTGAGCATTCTTCGAATATAGTTTCTTGCCTCTTCTTCAGTGAATTTTTCACTCTTTTCAAGTTCTCTGACAAATGTCTTTTCTTCTACTGGTACCTTGTTGTCTCCCTCAAGACCTTTGAGAACATCCATGAATAATTGCATCTTTGAAACCTCACTTCTTGGTTTTCCTTGTAATACTCCAAGATCGACTTTACCAGTATTGACATCAACTCCTGCATCTTGAAGCATACTCTCAATTAGGTAAATTGCACGCTCAGCATCTTCTTCTTCTACCTTGTCTTTCATGAGTAATCTTGCCCTTGCAGTAGAGAGTCTGATGATTCCCTCTAGTTGTCTTGGGGTAACTGTAATCATCTCTTCGGATTCTACGTTTCTCATCTTGAGATAGTAATCTAGAATTTTTTCTTCAGCCTCTTTTGTTAATTCAGGAGTACCACGTTTTGCATAGGAAAGATATTTTGTTAGTAAATCAACATCAACTACAGAACGTCTATCTGTTCCTTGTGGTGTATACAATTCTATAATGTGTCTTGCAATTTTTTCATCTTTTTCTTTAGTTGGAATATCTCTTACAACGAAGATCAGATCAAATCTTGTAAGTAATGGGATTGGCAAGTTTACATTTTCTGTAATATTTTTGAAAGGATCATATTTTCCATACATTGGGTTTGCAGCAGCTAAAATTGAAGTTCTAGCATTTAGTGTAGCTACAATACCACCTTTTGCAATACTTGCAGATTGTTGTTCCATAACTTCGTGCAAAGCACTTCTGTCTTCTGGTTTCATCTTATCAAATTCGTCTATACTTACTAGTCCTTGATCTCCAAGTACAACTGCACCAGCTTCTAACATCATAATTCCTGTTTTGTCTTTAACTACAGCAGCTGTAAGTCCTGCAGCTGTTGAACCTCTACCAGATGTATAAAGTCCTCTTGGTGCAATTCTTGCACAAAACTTTAGCATCTCAGATTTTGCAGTACCAGGATCTCCAACTAGAAATATGTTAATGTCTCCTCTAATCTTACTTCCATCACTTAACAGTCTTTGATTAGAACCTACAATGAGTAACAAGATAGCTTCTTTGATTAGTGATTGACCATGAATGTGTGGAGCAAATGAATCAATTAATCTTTGATACACATCAGGACTATTACCCAATGCTTTGATCATTTTTTCTTCTTCAGGTGAAACCTCTTCTCTAGATATTTTTCTAGATGTTTTAGCACCACGTCCACCCAAAAATTCAATATTATTTCCTTCAATTCGTAATCTGTATAATCCACTGTGACCTCTCTGAACTCCCGCAACTGATTCTTGCTCAATTCTAACTATACCAGTAAGGATAATTCTGTCTCCAGGTCTTGCATTGTCGACTAAATCCTGCCTAATTGTGACATCAATGTAATGAGGAAGTTGTCCTGGAGGTAAATCCTCAGGAAGTTCTTGTAATCTTAAAATCTGAAAATCAATGAACTTGCTTGCCTCAGGTTTTAACTCAAAGTCTCTGTGTTTACAACTTGGATTATCACATACTACTGGCATTTTAACATCCATTCCTTTAAGCTGAATTACTTTAGTTTGATGCTCATCTGGACAAACAAAGATTAGTTCTTTTGCCAATGGCTTTACTTCTGATGCTCTAACTACCATTCCTGAAACACTGGTAATGTTTCCAATGGTTTCAGCATTGATTTGTCTTAAACTTCGCTCAAGTGGAAAGTTTACTAGTCTAACACGAACTTCATCTTTTATTTTTTCAGCATAATCTGGAAATCTTGTTTGTAACGCTTCTTTGATTGCTCTAGCAAATGCATCAAATATTCTATCAGGATTTTCAGAAAATATTATCTCAATTTCTGGTTCGTATACCAAATCATTGTAATCAACAACAATGTATTTTGCATTTTTAGGCATCATTTCGTCGATTGCCTCTACATACTTGTAGCTACCAGATTTATCCTTGAATCTAGTAAGGAAGTCTTTTACTTTATCAGATAATGCAGAGTCTGTAAATGTACTAGTTTGAGTGCTGCTCATTTGTATCTCCTCTTATTTGGTTTTCAAACTCTACACTGTTTTCATGAATAGTTTTGTAAAAGATATTTTCTTCTACAGTTAGTTTGTTGTAGAGTTCGGAATTTAATTTAATAGAATCTGCCATCTTTACTAGCTTACCTCGTCTCATTCTAAATAATTCTAGCATAATACTTTCAACTTTATCAAAATCATTTTGATTCAATTCTTTCAGGGATTCTTTTAGTTTGATGTAAAAGTGAGGCTCTAATGTAGAGATTTGATATTCACCAACCATCTTTTCTTTTGATAATGCTTGTTTTAGTTCAGTAATCATATCTGAAGAATCCAGTGATGCCAACTCATTATCAGATAGTATCTTTCCAACCCACTGAGGCGTGTTATTTACCTCACCTTGTTTACCTTCAACTTTGATTCCTGCAACATTGAATTTGAAATCCTTACTAACGGTAACCTTAGCATCCTCTAAGCGGTGTCCAATCGAGTGTACTTTTTCTATCTTTTCTATTTCCATGATGAGATCTGATCCAACTGTAAATCCTTGAAGAACACGGATCGATCAATACTATTCACCTTTTGGTGAGATCAATTGATCCTAGTTCACATCAGCCTGATCGCTATTCAAATTTGAAGCGTGTATTGTTATTTACAGGGTATTGACAGTATAACCAACTCAATTCGGATTTATTAATGGGAATTGAAACTATGTACTCATGACTGCAACTGGGATGTGGGTAGAAAAATATCGACCAACAAAACTCTCAGAAATTGTAAACCAAACTGAAATTATTGGCAGTCTAGAGGCTTTAATCAAAGATCCAACTGACATGCCACACTTGTTGTTTTCAGGTTCTGCTGGAGTAGGTAAGACCACCACTGCAACATGTATTTCAAGACAAATTTTAGGAGAATATGCCAAAGACTACACTCTAGAACTAAACGCATCAGATGAGAGAGGAATTGGCATGGTTAGAGAAAAAGTAAAGAAATTTTCAAGATATGCAGGAATGGTAGATGTTCCATTCAAGATTATAATTTTAGATGAGGCAGATGAGATGACTTCAGATGCTCAAACTGCACTTAGAAGAATTATTGAAGACACTGCAAAAATTTGCAGATTTATTCTAATTGCAAATAATGTTTCAAAAATAATAGAACCCATTCAAAGCAGATGTGCTGCCTTCAAGTTTACAACAATTTCTGAAGAAGATGTTATTTCCAGACTAGAAGAAATTGCAAAAAAAGAGAAAGTAAAGGCAGACAAAAAAGGCCTAAAGGAAATTTATGAATATTCAGAAGGGGATTTGAGACATGCAATTAACCTAATGCAGGCAACTGCAAGTCTTGGTGGAATTACTGAAGAAAATGTAAAGGCATCAGCTGGTCTAACAAAAACCAGTGATGTTGATGGTGTTCTAAAACTTGCGTTATCTGGAAAAGTTGTAGAGGCAAGAGAGAAAATGATAGAATTAATCAAAGTTTATGGAATGTCAGAGTCGGATTTTCTAAAATATATCAATTCAGCTGTTTTCAAATCAAAACATGATAAACTATCAGATATTTTGCAAGTAATTGCAAAATATGATTATAGAATACTAGTTGGATCAAATTCTGAAATTCAACTATCTGCAATGCTTGCAGAACTTGCAAAATTAGAATCTAAGTAACTAGTGATTTTAGACTTTTACATCTGTTTCGAATTGTTACCTCAGTAACACCTGCAGCCAAGGCAAGTGTTTTTTGAGTAGTGTTCTCACCAGTTTCTAAACTTGCAAGATACAGTGCAGATGCTGCTAATCCCATTGGATCTTTTCCAGAGACAATCTTATTTTCTTCAGCTTTTTTGAGAATTTTTGTTGCATAACGTTTAGTTTTTTCAGTTAGTCCTATCTGACTTGCAATTCGTGCAATACATTGAACTGAATCAACTACAGGCATCTTCAAGTCTAATTCTTTTACTATTAGTCTATAGCAAATAGCAAGATTTTTTCTTGTAATGTTAATTGAACTTGAAACATCATTAAGCGTTCGTGGGGTACCAGATTCACGGCATGCAGCATAAAGTGTTGCAGCAATTAACGCAGAAATGGAACGGCCACGGACTAGTTTTTTCTCCAAAGCTTTTCTGTAAATGTAAGCTGCTTTTTCTACTATAGGATCAGATAGAGATAATTTTTCTTTCATTTTGAGTAGCTCACCTAATGCATGTTGAAGATTTCTATCAGCAGAGTCTTTTGTGCGACTTCGACTATCCCAAACCCTTAATCGCTTAATTGATGATTTCATAGATGAGGATAACGGATTTCCAGAAGAGTCTTTGTTTAATGGATTAATTATGGTACTCAAACCTTGATCATGTCTTGTTAGTGAGGTTCTATCACCAGTTCTAGATTTGCTTGTACCACTATCTGAGAATGTTCTTTCTGGTCCTGAATTTTCTACTCTATCAGTAATTACAAATCCACATTTGCCACAAAACATTTCACCGGTTTCTTCATCAGTAATTATTTTTGTTTTACCACATCTAGGACAACCCTGTTTTTTTGAGAGTTGTTGTTTTTGTTGTGCCATAAGGTTTTGTCTTATTTTCTTTGTCTAATAAATCGTCAAATTATCTACAATTGAAAAATAAAAACGCAGAGAGAGGGATTTGAACCCCCGTATGCTTGCGCACACAGGCTCTCAAGGCCCGCGCCCTACCGAGCTAGGCGACCTCTGCAAAAAGTAGTGTGAAAAAGTGATTAAAATCTGTTGATATGAAAATAAAAAATAAGAAAAAAGAAAAAAATTTCTTTAATGACCTGAGTGAGGTCCGCCGCCACTTGATGGCATTTTAACATATGTGCCGTCGGCTTTTTCATGCCATTCCAAGTTAGATGCTTCGATTCTGATAGCACCTTGAGGACAGATTTCTTGACATGCCATACAAATTGTACAATCGTGTTCTCTGATTGGTTGTGATTTGTCTGAATAGTCTAATCTTTCATCTGCTTCTGTTAGTCCAGTACCTTCAAAGGTTTCACCCAAGCATTTGTCTGCTGGAATGTCTTTTTCAGTTCTGTACCATTGGAATGTTTGGACAGGACATACACTAAAGCATGAACCTGCTGCAATACATGAATCCCAATCTACTGCGACAGTGGTTCCATGAATTCCAAGAGGAACTTGTTTTTCCCCATGTGCTTCATAAGCTGCCTTTACATCGTCATTATCAAATGCTGAGCCTTTTGGATTTCCTTTAGTCCAGATAAAGTGTTTATTTTCACCATCTGAATGGCTGGTTTGTCCTACAGGCTTTACATCATCGTGACAAAAGTCTTCTGGTATTACTAAGTCTGCCATGAAGATATCATTTCAGAATATTATTTAAATCTAGACAAAATTAGTGGTGACTAAATTTTATTTTATAATGTTTTAGCTGCGTTTTCGTGTGCTTCTAGATTTGACTGATCTACTTTGATAGCAGCCGGAGGACAAACTGAGACACAGGCCATACACCAAATACAATCATGTTCTCGGATTGGATCTGCCTTGTCAGTTAAGTCCTTTCTCTCATCTTTAACATCACTGCCTGTTCCCTCAAAAGTTTGGCCAACTACGTCTTTTGCTGGAATGTCTTTTTCAGTTCTATACCACTGAAATACCTGAACTGGACATGCCTCAATGCATGCACCATCTGCAACACAAGAATCCCAGTCAACTGCAACCATTGTACCGCTGACACCTAAAGGAACTTGTTCTTCACCTCTTGCTGCATATGCTGCAACTACTTCATCATCTTTGGATGCCTCAGCATCTGCTCTTCCTGGACCCCACATTAAATGGAAATTTCCATCAGAGATTGAAATTTTTCCTGTTGCCTTTAGGCCTTCGGGGAAATTTTCTGCTATTGGCATAAACGAATTTCAAATTAGATATTATTTAAAGCTAGGCCATAATCAAGTGAACACACAAAGGGTTTTAGATCAATTAGGTAGGAGGAATTTCCTTACGTTCATAAGCGTTATACGATCAATTTGTGGAATGGATATTTTCAAATCTGATGTGTATAGGGGACCAAATCTAGGAGTCTACATTAGTGTTAATGATAAGACGATTCTAGCTCCAATGGGTTATGCCAAAACTAAAGCAGAAAAGCTTGAAAAATATCTTGATGCTGAAGTTTTGTATACATCAGTTGCAAATACCCGATTAATTGGCGCATTATGTGTAATGAATAACAAAGGAATTCTATTACCAACTACTGCATACCAGGAAGAATATGATTTTCTCAAAGAAGAGACTGACTTGGAAGTCGGAGTACTTGATTCAAAATTAACTGCACTAGGAAATGTGATTTGTGCAAATGACAAAGGGGCAGTTGTATCTCCATGGTTGTCTGATAGTGATTGCCAGACAATTACTGATGTATTAGGAGTCGAGGTAATTCAGAAAAAAATTGCTGGATTTAATCAGACAGGAGTAGTGTTAGTTGCAAATAATTCTGGTGCTGCAATTCATCCAGAAGCAAATGAGGAAGACATGAAAGAGTTTTCTAATTTGCTAGGCGTAAAAGTAGAGCAGAGTTCAATTAATAATGGAATTCCATATGTGTCATCTGGGATATTAGCCAACAACCATGCACTAGTTGTAGGATCAATGACTACTGGTCCTGAAATTATGATGTTAACTAGAGCTTTTCTAAATTAAGAACAGAGTTTGGATCTTCTGTTAGTTTTTCTAATGGGATAGTTCCTTCAGTTCCATTAACCATATCTCGTAGTACGACATTTCCTTCTTTTAGCTCGTCTGGTCCTACAATGATTGCTAGTTTTGCAGTACCTGCATGCTCCATCTGTTTTTTCAAGTTACGTCCTACAATATCTACATCAGTTGGAATATTTTCTAATCTTAGCATTGATGCAATGGACTGTGCAACTTTTTGCATCTCTTCATTAACATACAATATTGCAACTCGTTTCTGTGTTATCTCTGGAATTATTTTCTGCTCTTGCATAGTTAGAATGATTCTCTCTACGCCACCTGCAACTCCTGTTGCTCCAATGTCTTCTCGTCCAAATGCTTTAGTTAGAGAATCGTATCTACCTCCACCAGCTAATGCTCCTAGTTTTGAGTTTTTATCAAATACTTCAAAGACTGTTCCTGAATAGTAATCTAGTCCTCTAACTATACCGAAATTAATTCTGACATTTGATACTCCTCTGTTTTCTAGTGAATCAATTAATTGTTTTAGTTCATCCCATGATTCTAGCTGGGATACATCAAATGCTTTTTCTACTTCTGGAATGCTTCCTTTGATTTGTGAGAACTCTAGAATCTTTTCTAGCTTGGACTCATCATATCTATCTTTGAATTCTGTAATAATTTCATCTTTGGATTTTTTTGCAATCTTATCTACTGCTCGTAGGATATCTGCTACTAGTTGTGGTTCTTTTGAATCAAAGACCTTGTTGATATAAGATTCTACGAGATTTCTGTGGTTAATGTCAATAGTAATATCTTTGAGTAATAGTGAATCAAATAGCCTGGATGTTAGTTCTATGATTTCAGCTTCAGATTCCAGGGTTGGTTTTCCATAAATTTCGATATCCCACTGATGGAAATATCGATATCTTCCCTTTTGAGGCTCGTCATATCTGAATACTCCACCAAAGCTTGAGATTTTGGCTGGAAGCTTTATTGATTTTTGAGCAGCTGCGTATCTGGTTAATCCGACTGTAAAGTCAAATCGTAGTGCTACTTCTCTATCTCCCTTGTCCTTGAAGTAGTAGATTTCATCTTTGATTGCAGGGCCTGATTTAGTTTCTAATACTGAGAGTAGCTCAATTGGGGATGGATCCATAAATGAGAATCCATAGAGGTTTGAGAGTTGCTTGAAGTGGTATCTGATATGCTCGATGTTTGCAGTTTCAGACTCTTCAAAGTCTTTCATTCCACGAGGTAATTCCAAGATGATTAGATGCTGATTGGTTATGATTTAGATATTTCTGTTAGTGTCTTTTTGGCAAAAATGGCAATAGTGCTCTAACAAATTCCATAACATTTTTGGTTTGAATGTATACAGTTCCTGGACCAACAATTTCCATAACAAGGGCTTCTCCTCCAAATAGAGTAGTCTTGAAGTTTCCATGTTTTGTTACTCTATAACTTGCAGTGGAACTTAGTGCAACTAGCTGATAGTTATCAAGGGTCATTTTTTCTCCTGCTTGCAGCTTAGTTTCTAAAATTCCACCCCATGCATTTACAAAGATATCACCATTTCCTATTGTTTTTAGCATAAACATGTTAGTTCCAAAGATTCCTTTTGTGAATCCCTGCCATTTAGTGTCCAGTGTTAATTCTCCAGTAGAGCCAACAAATGCTCCTGATTGAACAATAAATTCCTCATCTACTTTGATTACTTGAATATCTCCAAGCATATTTCCAGTTAATCCTAGCTTGGCATTGTCTTCTTGTGCAATGAATTCATTGACAAAAAATGATTCTCCACCTAGAGCTGCAGCTTTTAGTGATTTGAGAAATCCACCCTTTCTCATTTTAGTCTCAGTTTTGATATCTCCTTTGATGTATACCATGGCAGCAGCTTCTGCTGTTACTTTTTCTCCTTGGTTTAGAGTAAATTCGATTAATCCCATCGGATTTTTTAGAATTTCATACTGCAATGATTACTTGTGTAATGATTATGATTTAGGTTTTACTAAAATTGTAAGATTTTGAGCATTTGGTTCAAAGTTGTGATCTAAAGTGGTGATGAACTAAAAATGTCATGTACAATATGACTAATTCAAGATGTGAGCATTATTGGACTCCAAATGGAGCTTATTTTTGCATACATTGTGGATTAGACAGTGACAAAAACGGTACATCCTGATTCTAAATTATTATGATTTGAATATTTCTGTAGAAGTAATAACTATGCCAAACTATGCCATTTTTTAAAAAATAATAAATGGATTCTATGTTGACCTGAGGTCAGCTATGAATCAGCCGGATCTGGTAAATGAGAAAATGACGTAATAGAATAATGGCACAAGTTTCAAAAGATTCAGAATTTGATATTAGTCAAGAGTTTATTGAATCTGGAAAATCATTACAATCCAACTCTAAGAAAAGAGGTGGATCATATACTAGAGATAAGAAAATTAAACGTCAAAATGAAGTTTATAGATTACATTTTGAGTATGGGTATTCTGCAAGAAAAATTTCAGAATTAATGAAGATTAACAGAAATACAATTAATGGGGATGTTGATTATTGGTATGATAATATTTATGTCAGTTCTAATACTGTTGATCCTGAAGTATCTGTAGTAATTAACATTCAAAGATTTGATGTTCAACGCTCTAGGTTACGTGAGAATCTTGACAAAGCTGAGAATTTTCAGCAAAGACATACAATAGAGAAAATGATTTTTGATATAGATTGTAAAATTATTAATACTCATATAAAATTGGCAAACTCTATGAAACTAATCCATAAACTAGGAATTAAATATCTAAATGATTGGCTAAAAGAAAATGGCAAAGACCAAAGATATATGACTTATTTTGATAGAATATCTGTATCTGAAAAAACACAACAGAAAATTTCTAAAATTATTAAAGAAGATAGAATCAAAACTGGGATTTAGAGTATTACTTTGGTTTAATTCTCATTAGGGGCATTGTCTGATTGGTTCAAATCTCCTAAGGTTTAGAGTAAAACTGGATAAAACCCATCTTCTTCATGATATGCATATTTTCCACCATTCATTGTTGCAGTGATTGGCTTAGAAATATCGTGTGTTGATGCAATCACTTCATCAATTAATGTAATTGGATGTACTTTCCCTGTTCGTTCAAATTTAGACCATCTGCTAGAAATATAGTCATAACGGATTAGAAAATTCTCATGACAGAGATATTCAACTGCTGCTTTTGTTGGCTGGTTGTTTTGGATTAATCTTCTTGGAAGATTTGTTTTTAGATCTTCTCTAGTAAATAACACATTTTTGAATTTTGTATCAATCTCCTTTAGAAATGTAGATATTTTTGATGTTGGATCAAACACACTTCCTAAATGAATCGGATGTATATCTCCTTTATAATTGATAACAAAACAAGTTACATCATAAGAATCAGTATAAGTATGACAAAAAACATACCTGGAAACTTTTCCATGTATTTTCTTTTCTCCCTCCTTGATCAAAAATGGCGCGCTGTATTTTCTTGGAATTAACTCTTCAATTGGGGAGTAGGTATGATCATCAAATTTGATTGAACTTACTAGATTGAATGCTTCAGTAATTTTATTCTGAGGCAGAATAATCGTAATGCAGTCTTCAAAATAATCCCGTGTAACCAATAATTCTGATTCTAAGCGTGCAATTGAATCTAAAATGCGATGTCTATCTCTACTGGTAAACGTGTTAAGAAATTGCCTTTGGTCTAAGGCATAGCCTGACTTTAAGAGATTCTCAAGTACTATTTTTTCATATTTGTTCAATAAACTGCGTTTGTGACAGTCTTATAAAAACTTATCAGATATTTGATGTTTTGTTAATTAAAACAACTAAAATTATCCCATATATTAACTATTTTATCAGTAAATATCATATAGGAGGATCTTTCAGTACCTTCATGCCAGTCATACCTCCAGAGGAACAAGAGGGTGTCCTAACAAGAATCTTCCAAAACGGTTCAACAGCAAAGGTAATTGATTTCTTTTTGAATCATAGAGACCTTGATTATTCACTTGCTGAAGTATCCGACAAGGCAAAGATCTCAATCCAGACAGCATCTAAAGAAATAGGCAGTTTAGAAAAAATGGGTTTTCTAAAAAATCAACGAATTATAGGAAAAACCACAATGTATAGATGGAATTCGGACGCACCAGAGCTAAAATTGTTGCAACAATTTACGTTACAGATAGCACAGATACCTTCATTCCAAAGTTATCCAGAAAAAACAAAAAGACAGGAGATTATTGAGAGTACAATGAACCCCTAACATCTTTTTATTTTTTTATATTTTCATTAAAGAGATACTTCATTTTAATCTAAAATCTCCAAAACATGTTCCCCTTCTGGAGTGATTTCAACCCATCTTGTTCTCCCAATTTTATTTTCTTTAACAAATCCCCAATCATTTTTTAAAGGTTGGATGATATTTTTATCCAAACTTGTAAACCTTGCTTGTTCATAATTCTCATCTTTGGCCCCAATTTCAATTATTTTTTTATCATCTACTGCCTTTGCTAAATTACTTTTTGTGATTTTATTACCGTTTTCTTTTATTATTTCTAAGGATTGTATCAATTTTTCATCTGGAGTTTTGATTTCGTATTGTGGTACATAAATTATTTTTTCTAATCCTTCTGACATTTGTTTTCCTTTGTATTTGTAATACTCTTTAGGTAGAATATAATACGGAATTAGATTGTTTTTTTCATTAAACATCATACAAGCCATTGTGCATGCAACAGCTTGAATTTTAGATCCTGATGAAACATTGACATAATACGTATTATCTCCACCTTCACTCATAATAGTTCTAACACCTTTTATTGTACTGGATAAATTCAATCGATTTAATTTTATAATCTCAAACTCAATTCTTTCTTTTTTTAGTCTGCTTTTGATATCGTTAAAGTATGATCTTGCCTCAGTCTGATTTGCATCGTTATGTATTAAGATCCAAATCTTGTCTGCTTTCATCTCTACAGCAGGCAAAACAATCCTATCTGATTCAAAGCCTAATGGAGCAATATGTATGCGTAATCGTGCGTGGTTACTCATTATAGTATGTTCATTAAAGATACTATGTTGATGGTATTTAATAGTTTGTGTTCTATCTTATTATATTGATGAAGACTGAAATGTTTCCAAGAATAATCAGAGAATTTGATGACGGTCCTGATGAGAACCCGGTGATTTATTATGATGAATGAACGTAACATTAGAACATTATTGGAAGATACCAAGACGGTATATCTTGTAGGTTATGACAAAAACGATCTAGATACTGAAGCAGAAAAAGGGGGACAGATTCAAATCTTAGAATTGATTCTAAAAGACAACATTACAAAATTGGAGGTAACTAACTGTGGGATTTGATAATGAAACTGTAGTTGGTGTGTATGATAAAACTGACGGGTATTGTTATTATTGTGGAAAAAAATTATCTCTAAAAAATTATGGTAAAGTTGGAAATCATGGTGTGTGGGAAATTGATCATAGTAAACCAAAATCAAAAGGTGGCACAGATTATCTTAGAAATTTAGTTCCTGCATGTGTTGATTGTAACAGAGATAAAAGTGCAAAAGGCGGTTCTGGTTACAAAAGAAATTTTGAACCTGAAACACTAGGAGGTTGGCTTACTCAACAATTAGGATTACCTGATGGATTTATGGGATCATCTAGAAGGAAGGTAGATAGGAGATAAAATTGGCAAGAAGACAATATTCTGTTAGAAGAAAAATTCAACATGTAGTTGATGGTGACACTTTCAAAGTTAGAAAAAGAGTTAGCGGTTCACAATATATACGAGTTGCCGGAGTTAACGCGCCTGAAAGAGGACAATGTGGATATGGCGCTGCAAAGAAAAATCTTTCTAAATTAGAAGGTAAAACTGTGACCATAAGACCAAAGGCCAAATCCTATGGAAGAACCGTTGGTGATATCATCTACAAGAGAAAAAAATTGAGAGATAAATAATATGGAACTAAAATGGAGTAACCCAATTAATTATGGTGGAAAAGGAGGTTATGATTGGCCTAATTATGATGGAGTTTATGTTATCACAAAAGAAGAAGATAGTAAGTTAAAAACAATCTATGTAGGACAAGGAAATATTGCAGCAAATATGGAAAAACATGAAAGTAAAAATGAATCTAATCCATGTTTAAAAGATTTCATGCAAAAAAGAAATAAAGAAACTAAAGTTTATCATGCACAAATTGATTCAGAAAAAAAACGTGATAATGCTGAATATACATTATGGTATAACTATGGAGGCTCTATTGATTTACTTTGTAATCTTATTTCCCCTCCTGGAAAATTTGATCCTACCGTGAACTTTCCATTTGATAGAATTGATCTGAATTACAAATGAAGTGATAGTGAACATATTAGATCCTAATGTTATTCTAGTGATAATGATTGTATCTTTTTTGATTGGTCTTATTACAAATTTAGTATCTCGAAATGTAGGATATATTGTTTCTATAGTTGGAACTTTACCTCTAATTATTTTTCTGATTGGTTCTTTTATTTCTGGAACAAAAATAGAAGATGTTTCAGAAATAGGCGATTGGGTTATAGTGTACATCACAGGATTGGTTCCACTTGTATTATCATATGCTGCAGCAATAGCTGGCGCAGGTTTAGTTACTGGTGGAAGAAGAGCACGTCGCAATTAACACTTTTTGTTATATGTAAACCGTATCTAATTTCTTATTTATATGGTAAAAAACTGCTATAGGAACCACTTTTTATGAACAACTGATCCCAAAACTAACCATTTAGACAAATTTTGATGATCATCTGGATCTATGAATAACAGCATTGATTATGTTTTCACGTTCAAAGAATTAACTGATTCACAATGGAATGCCTTCAAAGCACACATTCCAAAACCAGCTGCAACTGGAAGACTAAATGTGACGACCGTACGACAATCAATGCAGTAATTTTTGTGCCAATCACCGGATGCAGGTGGATTGACCTGCCTGCCAAGTATGGTTCCAAATCATCTGCACATAGAAGGTTTCAGAATTTTCAACAAAAAGGAGTATGGAAGAAGATTCTTGCACATGTAATCAAATCTGCACACAAACAAGACAAGATCAATCTGCGATACATATCAGCTGACTCATCCTCAATTCCTTCCAAAAAAAGGGGGGATGAAATAGGATATGACGGATTCAAGAAGATTACAGGCACAAAAATACATGTTGCAGTGGAATCAAACGGCCCGCCAATATCAATCGTATGCAGTCCTGCAAATGTTCATGACAGTACAAGATTCATCGATGTGATGGAATCCATTTCAGATTTTGTAGGCGATGGTTCCATCAAACAAATTATCTCGTGTTTTGCAGACAAGGGTTATGACAGTACAGCCATTAGAGAATACCTGAAGAACAGAGAAATTGTTTCACGTATTCCGTTTAGAAAAAATGGTAAACTATCAGAAAACAAATCATACAACAAATACAATGCAGTTCGTTATGTTGTGGAGAGATTCTTTGCATGGTTGAAAAATGGTTTTCACAGGACTAGAATCAGATATGAAAAGAACTGTGAGAACTATCTTGGGTTTGTCTACATGGTATCAATTGTGATGTATTGGAGAGTATTGGGATGAGTTCAATGCATCTTTATTACTAAAACAAATCCATAGATTAGAAATACAGCAAACAAGACTATTAGAAGAATTAGAAAAATGTACAGAGATTAAGGATAAATTCATTATAGAGAAATTACTGTTTGGAATAAATTCAAAAATGATATCTGAGACTAGTAAAATTGTATTTAATCGTCGTGATAAACTTAGAGGATTACGAGAGAGATAAAATAATGAAATTCATCTTTCTAATCTGTTAAGATACGATATTGTCTCTAGTTTAAGTTCAAATCTGCCAAGGTTGGAACATTAAATCCCATTAGAGGAATTGTCTGTTTGGTTCAAAACTCTATTGTTTGATTCCCTCGAGGTGACTTGTCAGGTTAGCAGTGTAATGTCATTTTCTTTGTTTATCTTGATTATGATGCACTAACCATGATGTGTATAATGTTGGGAAAGAATTCTAGAATATACAATTCTATTTACCAATCTAGGAGTAATGTTGAGCATTGTGTTTGCAAAATCAGGAAAACTATCTTGGATTTCTGCATAATTATCAGATAACCTTAGTTTAGATTTTGGGCGTTTTTCCCAGGAATTTGCATCAATTTTCAATGTATCAAATAATTTTGTAATTAATAGAAGGAATTTCCTGTTCTGCAAAACGTTGGGATCCAAAATTGAAATAAAAGAAATCAGACCAGGGGACACATGATAGACATCTCCGTTCTCTTCAAGAAGTAAAGGAAACAGATTCTCAATTGCATGTGATATTTTTTTTGGCAAATCCTTTTCCCAGCCAAGCATGCCTTCAAAAAATCTGCCGTTGCTTTGTATCATTCTTGTTATTTCAAATTCAAGCTTGTCAACGGTCGTAATCTTTGTAGGGCTTATGTAGTCCTCAATATGTTGTGAAAGTCTTGACACTACCAATGACACTATTGCCTGAAGGTTGTCAGGAGTAATTACTTGACCTACTTGCCCAATCATCACCATAACTTTTCTTTTTTCCCTTGAACCAATCTGTACAAGAACTGCATTGACAACATCTTCCTCTCCAAGTGAATCTGCGATATGTTCAAGCAAGAAGATATTTTTATGATTTGTTAAAATGTTTGTCCCGTTATCACTGATCATCTGAACTTTTGCAAATCTTCCTCGGATAGTTTTTGTCAAGAGTGTACAGGTTTGAGAACGCTCGTCAATTTCTAGAATCTTGACAAAAGTTTTTCTAAGAACTAGAACTTCCAGAACCTTTGACGTGGATGCATATATCAGATTGTTTATACATGAACCGTCATCCACCCCTTGCACAAAAGGTGTGGGAAGCCTCCAGTAAAACATCTCAAAGCATTTTTTGATGATGTCATACACAGATTCATCAAGTGATTTCTTTACTGCATACCATTTTAACAGAATGTTGTAAGAATAAAATGTCATGGGAGTATTTTTTTCAAAAACATATTTTCTAAGAATGCCATCAATATTGTTTTCAAATTCGCTGTTTCTATAATTGTAATTTGTATACATGGATACATGATTGATGTTTGGAATGTAGCTAGGGACGTGCTCCAACCACTGGTTATTTGTGGCACGATATCGTGTATTCCAGGTTATGAAACTAAAGCATTCAGGTACATACTGTATGACCGGTTGAGAGAAGGTAATGGTCCAATATGCTGTTTCTCTGTGAAAGTCCTTTATTGTAAATGAGGGTGGCTCTGTTTTTAGTACAAATCTCCGTAGTTGATCTTTTAGTACATTGGCTTCAATCAGCATGTTTCTTCCAAGAGTTTTATCAAATGCCGGCAGATGTTCTTCTAAAAGTTTCTCAGCACGTCCATATCCCTTGAAGTCAGACATTATTTTTTCTCCCTCAGTTCTTCAGAGAATTTGTCAAACATCAAAGAGAAAGTTGCTGCTGCGGGTTCCCCGACCTTTAGCATTATTTCATAGTTTGATACAAGTGCGTTCTTTGAAATGTTTGCAGAGCCGACTAGTGCAATCTTGTTATCAACAATAGTAAGTTTTGCATGAAGAATCTGGGATCGAGTTGAATTAAAATATTGATGAAAGAATTTTTCTGGATAATTTTTTGCAAGATGCGAGATTTTCTTTTTTGCATGTGACGAACAGGTGCCATCTTTTTTTCCATCGTCGTTGACGATGATCCGTATCTCTCTTTGGTTTTTCAATAAATTTTCAAGTATTTCAAAAAACTCATTGACCTCATTGTTATCACGACCCAAAGAGAAAGTGGTTATTTTTACATTGGACTCCACATCTTTTAGTGTGTTGAAAAACATGTCACGGATATCGCCAACATATCCACGACTCCAACTTCCTGATGCGGCAATCGATTCTATTTTACCAAGACCATTGCTCATTGCAATGTCTCCCGCATCAGATTTCTATCCAGGAATTTGTTCTGATAAGAGCAAGAGGTTTCAGGAGCCATGATACATGCATGACATGCAGCCCCCCTGTGACGTCTATAGTTTAACAGTCGCTCAGAGCATACAGGATCATTAGAACATGTCAGTAACCTTTCAAGGGATTTCTCGACAATTTTTGGCAAAATATTATCATTGACAAGACTGGTCAACCCTCCCAGAGTTCCATCGCTCCCAGAGGCAGACACGAAGATCAATATTCCGGTAGTGTATCTTCCATTCTCATTTCTTTTGCAGTAAATTCGTTCTTTGATTGTAGTTGTTGCAAACCCAGAATCTATCGAGAGTTCTGAGACAATTTGATGGGCAAGGGTATGCCACCAAACAAAAAGAGGGTTGGATCTTGTTTTTGCAGAGTCGATGACATCGTGTTCCTCTTCAGTTAATTTGCGTTTCAGTTGTTTTTCTGCATGCTCATTAACTTTGTCATGAAAATCTTTCCATACAGCAACGTTGGTTTTTTGATTGGTAAAAAGATCATTGTTTTTTTGAGAAGGATTAAAATGAATGAAGATTCCCTCGCCAATACTCTGGTTTCCCAAATACCAGCGATGGTCATTTACAGGATCATTGAACCTGGAAAATCTGCTTACTATCTTTCCTTGTCGTAATTGAAGCAGGTTTTTTGATGCATCATCGTCTTTTTCCTGAAGTGTTTCAGTGATTTCTCTAGTATATCCGGTCTGTACCATGGTGACTCGGATATCGCTATAAGGCATTGCTTCAAAGCTAAATCCGAATTTGGGGCTAGTCCATTTAACAGGGAATTTTATTTGAGAGACAGTAGAGCTGCCTTGTACTTTGGTTTGTTTAGCACCTTCTTGTATTCCATTTTCTAGATTCGTCAGTTCTTCATCAAGTTCTTGTAATTCAGTCAGTTCGGATTTGCCAGAATTTTCTTTTTGGATTTCTTTTGTTAGTTCATCAGATACTCTAAGGAGTTCTTCTTTTGTGGTGTTTTTGATATCTTGGAGCAGTAAATCTCCAACTCCATTTACTGATTGTCTTTTTTCAAGTCTTTCGACAATATCTTTTGGCTGCCAATTCTTGTCTAATTCATCAAGATCTAGTTTAGCATTTACAAAGACTTGTCTGTAATGATATAGTTTATCAAATAGTCTGGATTTTTTTTGCTGAATAACAAGAGAAGAGAGTATCAGCGGACTGCGAAGAGACATCATACTTTTTCTGGTAATTTTTGGTGATGCGTCACATGTTTTTTCAAGATGGGCAGGATCCTCTACGAATGTTTTTTTACACTCAATTATTCCAAGTGAAGAATCACGTTTTATCTGGCTGTAAGTTGTGTTTGCGTTACAAGTAGTGGGTTTGAATACTTCTCTATATCCCCCACCATCCCAAACACCATAGCAATTAAACCCAATATCATCACCACTTCCGGTCTCATCCCATATGAAGACCCGATGTTCATCAGGATCAGATGAGCTACAGCCAGTTATCTTGTGCACTGCCTTATTCCAATCAACATCAGACATGTGGCCATTCCTGCAAGCCATTACAAATCTGACACTAGAAAATGTTGAGCTATACAAATCTCCAAATTGAGTCTGACAAAGAGGACACTTTACTGCAAGTTTTTTACTAATAGGATGATGCACAATTTTTGATAAAATTCTATCACCGGAATGTCTTGAACAAGTAGCCCATTCAGGAAATAATCTGGAGGTGTAAAGTTTGTCAAAAGATGCAATTGGATGTGCCTTGCTGTTCAAAGATTCGTTTGTAGGCATTTCAAAAATACGAACATTATCAAGATCAATGTCTTTGTTAAAACGTCTGAGCATCTTTATCATCCTAGTATCAGTGATTTCTATTTTCTTTAGTTCTTTTTTTCCATGTACAACTTCTGAAAAGTTCCCGACAGGTCTGTTGAGTTCAGAAATCATATCAGTTACAGAGGGAGATGTCACAGAACATGAATCTCCAGGCAAAAGTGAACCAGGGCCGTATCTTGTAATGAATTGTGATGGTCGGATTGCAATTTTATCTAGTTGTTGATAAAACATAGATGTTGATTCTGTATCACGCAACGAGTTTCGTGTATTTCTAAATGCTGCTGAAAATCCTCTTTGTTCATGAAAAGGGGAACCAAGTACAACATCTTTTTCAACTGGCCTTGTGGGATTACGTTCGCCATAAATGAACTCCTTGCCTTGAGAGAAAAGATCTTCTGCCAGAGAAAGCCAGTTGTTTAGCTGAATACCGACAATCTGATCAAAATTATCATTTCTTCTATATGGTGGGATTATGGTATTGATTGCCACTGAATTAAGGAATTCTCGAATAGAGCATATTTCAGGAGAGCTTCCATGTTTGTTTGAGCGAATCTTTAACGGTCCGGACGAATCAATCCATTCCGATGAAATCTGAGTACCTTTGATTTTTTTGCCGTTTCTTAGAATTGAGACTATGATTGGTCCAAGACTTAGATCCAATGATTCCACAGAGAAAGGATTTGCAGTGATTGGCTCCACATAACTGTGAATCTTTCTGTGATATCCAATAAAATTTTCAAAATGATCCAAATCTCGAGCACGTCGAGAACTAAACCAGGTAAGAACTAGCCCAGGAGTCTTTCTGCCAACCCTTCCAGTAGCCTGTATGTAACCAGACGTGGTTTTTGGCTGAGTCATTATGTTCATCAGCCCAAGTCGATCAACATCAATACCAGTTCCAAAAACAGGAGATGTAAGTAACGCATCCACTTCCAAAGATTTTTGCAATCTTTCAAGATGCTTTGGAAGATCTTCTGATTTTGTTTCACTTGAAAGCTGAATCATGTTATCTTCATTTTCAATAGGTCTTCTCTTTCCAATCAGCTCGACCTGAATCGGATCAGCATGGATTGTTTTTGTGTTACCAACTGGGTCTGGAAATTTCATTTCGCTCTGACCTGGATTTTTCAAAACTTCATGCCAGCCATTTGAGGATTTTACAGTTTTGAATGAAGTATCATCATGGTCATTAATTATTCCAATCCATACTTTGTTTCCCTTTTTCAATCCTAGAAGTGGATTGTCAATGTCAAATGAATTCTCACCACGAGAGCATTTTTTTGAAGAAGAACTCCACAATAGTTTTCCTTGTGGAGAATTATCATCATAAAGACAGACAGATATTTTTCCAGTGGTGTTTTGGCAATATACTGATATGCCATGCATGTCAAAGTTTTCATTTAGTATTACTGGGATAAGTCTTGTACCCTTGGAAAATTTGTCAATGCCAGAGAGTTCACCGTTATCAATTCTTGGAGGGCTGAATTTTTTTACATCTCTTTCAATATCGTCATTGTAAAAGCCACCAAATCTAGACATCAATTGCAAGTCACTGAAATACGATACATACGTCCAATACGGATCGACCAGTTTTTCCACATCTTCTTTTGCAATTCCATAAAGTGTTGGATTTTCTCGGATTTTATGAATCTCGCTCATTATGATTGCACATACTTTGATTGGAAGTTCAAAGACGGATTTTGCAGAACATATTCCAACATAGAGACGTCCAGGATCATCTTGTTCACATGAACTGTCCTCTTCGGTTTTTGCAAAAAAGTTATCAGAAGATGAAATTCCAGGATGAGGAAAAATATTGATATTTTTTCTAAAAATTGTTTGGATTTGAGTCTCAGCCTCTTTGATTGTTGCACTTGATGCTATGTACTTTGGTCCAGATTCACCTTTCCTACAAAGAGCATCTAATGCCATCTCATACACGCCTACCATACTTCCCAATGGCCCCTCGATCAAGTGAAGTTCGTCTTGAATGATTAAGGAGGGAGGGAGGAATCTATCAACATCGTGTAATTCAGAAGGTTCAGGAATCACCCTAACTGATTTGCTCTTTTTTGTTTCTAAAAGAGGGGATTGAAAAATGGGCTTTCTTCCGAATCCGAAAAAATCATGGTGGCAATCTACATTTCCAAAAAGCGAAGCACACCTAGGATCCCATGGAAGGTTTGCAAATTTGTCAGCTGTTGCAATGATAAATGTAGGACACCTAGAATAAACTTGTTCATCCACAGTAAAGGCAGAAATCGGTACAGAGTTTGAAATATTTTTTGTGCCTTTCTCTAAGAAAGGTTCAGGGATGTCATGATTTTTTTGCAGAGTGCCCTCAGACCATGTTGTTTTATTTAATTTGCAGTTTTTATCAGTACAATGAATTGTAAAATCATATGGCCTGTTATCACCTGAACGTTTCAAGAAAAAATATCCTGGCATTGCAGCACGTGTTGACATTAACGAGTTAGTTCCCTTTGGAGTAAAGTTAGGATTTACAAAATCATCCCACCAACCATCTATAGCATTTCGTATATCTTTGATAGATTTTGAAATTTTAATTGACATTGTAACACGGACAAAATAGTATCCATCTTTGGATTTGCCAATTTCTTCAAAGTCAGGATTTTGTTGTAATTCAATTTGCTTGGTACGTTCAAAATTAGATTTTGGAATTGATTGTAATTCAGAGATTGTTTTCTTTGTTTTTACAATCCAGGTAATTCCAGATTTTGCAGAAGTATAGTTTGTTGTATTTTGTGGGAATGAAAGGAGATTTTTACAGACAGGACAATTTTGAATTTGAGCTGGATCACCTTTTGGTGGTTCGTGGTATGAACGTGGATATTTCAGGGCATCTCTGTCAGATAGCAACATACCCTCAGCATTGAGAATGGTCTTCCCCTTGTTACCACCTTTTTGGTGTGCAAACCTGGTAGGGGTAGAGTCACCTCCAATCCACAATCCAAGTGAGAATCTTGTTTTCCCCCACAGCGTTCCAGAAAGAAACTTTTCGTTTAGTTCTTCATCTTCAATTGAACTGGATCCTAATTGTTCAGGTATCCAATTTGTTATTCGTCTTAGATCTGATTCAACTATTGCACCTAAGGCTCTCTGAAATTGTTGAATTGTTAACAATCTAAGAGTATACCTAGATAGAACATTAACTCCACCATCGTTATTCAGAGATTCGTCTTCGTCTTTACACTCGTTTTTAGATAATAATCTCCTGTATGCCATTGCAAACATTGTGATTCCAAGATAGGCTTCTGTTTTTCCACCGCCTGTAGGAAACCACAAAACATCTACAAGGTCTTGCATAGATTTGTCAGATCCAGTTACTCCACGAAGAGATTGCAAGATAAATGCAATTTGAAATTCTAACCACTCTAGTTTCTCATTTTCCTCATTCATTCTCTTTGCAGTCATTACAGAATTCATAAAACAGAATGCAAGCCGCGCTCGTTCATCTGAACATACAAATTCCCTTCCGTTCTTAATTTCAGACAAAGACTTTTCACATGCAGTTAGATTTTTCATTCCTTGTTCTTTTTGCTCTAATGAAAGTTGCTTTGAATTTCTTAATGATTCCTTTTGAAGATCAATCCATTGAGAGTATTTTTCTTCAATGGGGAGAAGGTAGTTTTTAATTGAATCTCCATCCCATTGTTTTGAAAGATATTCTGCATCATAACGTCGTGATGACGTTTCAGGCTGAAGAATAGAGTAAGGTGGAAGATAATCAGTTCTCAAATGAGGACACGTAAAGTCATCCAGGATATCTTTTGGAATTAATTTACAATCTCTGTCAGACCAAGTAAATGTTCTAAACTTACCATCATGTCTCTCAGGGTCTACCTCATCCCATACTGCTCCACATTGAAATCCACGTGCCTTGGTTCGTCTTTGGGAATAAAGTAAAGAGTATTCGTCAGTTTTGTCACCAGAATCACCAAGATACTCAACTGCGGAATCAAGATCAACATTTACTCTGATTTGTGGCTGAAAGATTCTATGGATTTCATCTTGTCTCTTTGGTTTTCCATCTTTGTCCTGGTCTGCAAATGGAGTCCTGTTTACAAGAAAAACCTGTACGATCCACTTGTTTTCAAATTCAGATTTTGTTGCCCTAAGATGTAGTTCGACTCCAAGCATGGTAACGACATTTCCTGAACTGTTACTGACAAGTTTGATTGTCTTATCATTAGTTTCAAAGGATTGTACATCAATCCAATCAGTAAGATAGTAGTTTGGTTTTCTTTCAAAAACTTTCAAATTTGTAGGGAGTTTGTCTGAATAAACATACCTGCCCCAAGTATTACAAATCCTGATTTTAGGAGAAGAGCCACTAACAACAAATGACAATCCCAAGGTAAAAGAGCCATCAAGATCCAGTTCAGTGTCAGGCCATGGCACGTCACTTTCTTGTGTTGATTCTATGTATTCAGATGATTTGGATGAGGGTTGCTCAAAACTTTTCTCCAAAGGATCAGTGATTAGTTTATCGTCAACTTTTTCAGAATGAAAACAGGAAGTAAGGACGCCAACTTGGTACTTCGCAAAAGGTTGCTCAATTATTTCGTTTGAGCCATTTTTAGGTCCAAACAGATTACGATAAAGTGATTTTACAAGATGAGTCCTAATCATGGGTTATTCCTATATGAAGATATAAGATAAACATGTTGTTAGTTTTCATTAGAAAAGGACTGTAACTAACCCAGAATCGAGTGAAAGTCTGCTAGTCTTTCTTCATGAACCATCTGAAAAACTGTGTTAAGTGTTGTATCGGAAATTCCAGGATGTCTTGATTGAGGCAGTTTCAGAGATTAACGCAAAGACGCTGTTTCCAGTACACACAGAACATCCTAATGCATACAGAAAAGTTGCAAAGGAAATGACAATAGTCGAAGAAAGAAGAAAGTATTCCTTTTAGAAAATGAAAACAAAATAAGACAAACAACATTTTGTTATTCATGGCAAACATCTTTACCAAAGAAAAAAGATCATGGGTCATGTCACGGATAAAGGGAAAGAATACAAAGATAGAACTCAAAATGAAAAAAGTCTTGTATGAACTTGGCTACTCGTTTGAGATGCATCCGAAAATGTTTGGTAACCCCGATTTTGTGTTAAAAAGAAAACGGATTGTGATATTTTGCGACGGGGATTTCTGGCATGGACATGATTACCAGAAAAGAAAGATGCCAAAGAAATTCTGGAGAGAGAAGATAGAGAGGAACATGAAAAGGGATAAGAAGATCTCAAGGAATCTGAGGCTAGATGGATGGTCTGTCCTGAGATTCTGGGAGCATGACATTGAAAAGAGAATAGATGTGTGCAAGGGTAGGATCATCAGAAAAATATTGGAAAAGTAGATGTTTTTTGTGAAAGCAGATCATGGAATCCTTTTTTAACTATTGAGGATCTTTTGAAAATGTACTTTACGATGACTAAAAACAAACCCCGTCTCATTTCTCTATTTACCTGTGGAATGGGGATGGATCTTGGTTTTGAAGGTGCTAAATTCAAGACGGTGTATACCAACGATATTGCCAAATGTGCTTATGATACCATCAAAGAAAACAGGAAAAAGATCCCCTGTGATCATGGAGATATCGCAGGAATATCATCAAAAGAGATTTTGAGAAAATCCAAAACAAAAAAACGAGAAATTGATGTGGTGATTGGCGGATCTCCATGTCAATCGTTCTCTACTGCGGGAATGAGAAAAGGATTTGAAGACAAAAGAGGTCTGGCTCTGTTGCAGTTCATCAGGGTAATCAAAGATATCCGACCAAAATTCTTTGTATTTGAAAACGTACCTGGATTAAAATCAATGGCAAAAAAACACATGTCTTTTTACGATAGAGTTGCAACTGATAAGAAAAAACTCGATGGTGATCTAAAATATGGTTCGTTATTCCAAGAAATTCTTTCAGAGTTTGAGAGTATTACAGGATACAAGATCAGGTATGAAATACTTAATGCTGCAGATTATGGCGTTGCACAGAAAAGAAAGAGGCTAATTCTCATCGGCTCCCGTAAAGTCCATCCTAAGGCTATTTTTGAAGAAATTAAAAAGTCTGAAAAGTTTGCAGACCCAAAAAAAGCAAAAGGTCTTGGAAAGAAACCGTGGAAAACTCTTGAAGATGCCCTTGATGGGTTGGTCGACAATGAACCAGAGTGTAAAGAATTTCCAAAGTGGGGGAAATATTTGAAACACGTGCCACCTGGTGGTTGCTGGATAAATCTCCCCCCAAAGTCGAAGAAAAAAGCTATGGGGAATGCAGCCGATACTGATGATCCAAAAAGAAAAGGCAAGCAAGGTGGAAGAAGAGGTTTCTTTAGGAGGCTAAGCTGGATCGCACCATCACCTACACTTGTTACAACGCCAACCCAGATGGGAACATGCATTTGTCATCCGGATGAGACGCGACCACTTTCAGTAAAGGAATACGCGAGGATTCAGGGATTTCCTGATGATTGGAAATTTGTCGGTTCTGTTTCTCAAAAATACAGATTGATTGGAGAGGCGATGCCAGTAGATTTTGCTAAGGTTATAGCGAAAACAATTTACAAATTCTGTAATGAATGAACTGGACATAAAACACGAGGAAGAATTAATTGAGATGCCTTGTAAAGAAGTATACAACGTTGGGATAAAACCGCAACTATGTTTTTAGGAATTATTTATAAAAAATTGTGTAATTGTTAAAGCATTATAACATAGATATTCCGATTAAATATTCATTGAACTACATATCCTGGCAATATTATCCAAAATCTGAAAAAATTCCTACACATCTATTTGAAGTCGTAAAAATTTTTGAAAAAAATGAAAAAGAAATTACATCATCCGCTAAAGAACTAAGGAGTGATGAAGTACTTTCAAAATTAAGAAATGATCTTATCAGTATTGGAATTAAAGTTGAAGTCTAAAAAAAAATTAGACAAGATAAAAATTCCAGTGTTATTTGGGTTGAATGGGAAACTAGAAAAATCATTCGATGCAGATGCGTTTGACATGGACAATAAGACGGTTATTGAAATAGAAGCTGGAAGAGGAGTTATGAATTACCAGTTCCTAAAAGACTTGTTTCAGGCATGCATGATGTTAGACACTAATTACTTGGCGATTGCCGTTCGCAAAATTTACCTGAACACTAACCATGACTTCAAGACTGTGGTGGCTTTTTTTGACACTTTGTATGCCAGTCAACGAATTAAACTTCCATTGAAAGGAATTTTGATAATTGGGTATTGATAATCCTTACTTCAAATTTTAGACTTTGATTTTTTTGTCTCTCTGCTTTGATAATCACTTGATTTTTGCATAGTTTGAGCCTGTTGAGATTTGGTCATTAAATCTCTCATAGAGATTTCTTATTCTAATTCAAAACCCTAAAAATAAAAAAAGAAGGTTAGTTAGCAGGAACTACAAGTCCTCTATCTATCATCTTAAGTGCAGTATCAGCTTTGAGACACATTGCTACTCCGTTTGATGCTTTCATTACTAGGCTAAATCCTTCACGACACTCAATGTCTGCAGCATCTACTCCTGCATGCATTTGAACACGTGGTGAAATCCATGCTAGTTGCATGTCTTTTGCCTTTTCAATGAAATCTGCTCTAAGTTCTTGTTTTTCCTCGTCAGTCATTTCAGATGCTCTTTCTCGAAGCTCAGCTTTGAATGCTTTCATCTCAGCTATTCTGTCATGAATCTCAGATTTGCGCTCATCAGTTAGATTATCTCTAACTTTGGACATGTACTCTCTGTATTTCATTTTAAGATCAGATTTTTGCTCATCAGACAAATCACCGTGTTTTTCACGATATTTTGCTTTGATTTCATCCATTCTCTCATCTGAAATGTCATGTTTTTCCATGATCATTGCTTTGAGTCTTGGAGACATGTCAGACATTTTACCTGCAAGTCTGTCTTTTGCTACATCAGACATTTTATCATGCATCTTGTCTTTCATTGAATCATGATGGTCGCGTTTGTAGTCTTCTCTTTCCTCAGGAGTCATATCACACCATTTAGAGATTCTATCTAGTTTTTCAGAGTCTGTAATTTCAGCTGCACGATCAGATGTTGCCATTTCACATAGTCTATCATAGTCCATGTGTTTTTTGTTAGACATTTTATCATGCATCTTGTCTTTCATCTTTGCAATGAATTCGTCTCTATGTTCAGCAATAAAGTCTGCTCTATCTGTTTCATCAAGAATACAGTATCTTTCTGCCTTGGCGATTTGATCTTCTGTTTTGTCATATTTAGCTGCTGTTGCTTCTTTATCTTCGCCAGATGCATCACACCATAGATCTAGTTTGTGCCTAAAGTCAGAGTCAACATTTCTGTCTCTATCCTCATCTGTGACATGGTCACGGATAAGGTCTCTGATTTTATCACGTCTATCATCTTCAGATAGACTACAATAGTTTTCTAATCTGTCAGATAATTTGTCAAGTCTTGGATGATCTGCATAGAATTGACGTTTCTCTTCGTCAGACAAACCACACCAGTGTGCTAGTCTGTCATCAAGATCATAATGTTTACGATCTTCAGCATAATCTTCGTCATAATCTTCTCGTTCATCTTCTGTTTCGTCAGTTTCATCTCCAACTTCGTCGGCCTCATCAGTTTCATCTACGACTTCATCATATTCTTCAACTGTAGTACCGTCGGCGTTGACTGCATCGACTGAAGTGCTACCGTCTACATCATCAGTTTGGGCAAATGCAGAACCTGCAGATACGCCAAATACCATGATTAGCGATAAAACAATACTTAGAAGTTGTGTACTTTTCATTGAGAATCTTTCAAGTTTTTGTATATAAAAACTTGTTAACAATTGAGACGTAACAATGTTATACTAAATTAAGATCAAATTGGACAATTTACGCTCATTTAGGCATAGATTAGTACCTACAGTTCTTGTAATAGAATTAAGGTGGTCTATAACGTTACAGAACCATAGTTAATAAATTATAAATGAATTCAGATTTAGGAATTAACATGAAATTGGTGCTAGGTGGTATCTTGTCTGTAATTGTGATAGCTGGTCTAGGTGGTGCGTATGCTACAGATAACATTATTCCCACATGGATTAAGGGAATTGCCACACTTTGGGGTGATGGTGAGATTGAAGACCAGGAATTTATCAATGCAATTGAATATTTGGTAAATGAGGGCATAATTAAAATTGATTCTCAAAAAATGACTTTTGATAAATCAGATTCAACACAAACTAACACATACACTCTAAATGATGATCTTGAAAAATTTCCATATCAACTTGAAAAAACTGCAATATGGGAAGACTGTAAAGTATCAATTGTAGGATTTGTTGAGAGATTGGAAGAGCCAAGAAATAATTACAGTCTAAAGGTATTTGTAAAAAACATAGGAATTGATGTAGTAGATAAATGCAATATGAAAGGACAAGGGGTAGGAGTTGTACATACAATTCATATTGAAACCGAAAACGGATTAAACCTGAAGATATATCACAACAATAGACAATCTAGTGAAATTATTACCATTCTTGATCTTTATCCTGGTGAAAGTCGTACTGTTTCTGAATTTGGAAATTTTGAGTTGAATCATGATGATATTGTTAAAAGAGTTGCAATCACGTTCATGGCAGATGAGTATAGAGAAAGAGAACAATACGGTGATGATTATTACTATACAAAATACTTTGAGTTCAAAATAATCGAAAGATAACCAAGTGCAATAGAATCTGCACCAAAATCAATCAGATTTTTCTGTTGAGATTGTGTTATGTATTGATGTGGTGATTATCAATTATTCACCACCAACACATAATCAAGCAATAATGAGAAAGTATCTTCATCCCTATTGTTGTATCTCCATTCCATCTCTTTAATGTACAACAGAAACTTTTCAGAACTTACTCCATGATGTTTGGCCATTCTTTCTTTTGCAAAACTCCAAAAGCCTTCAATGCCGTTGATGTACACATCACCTTTTCCAAACATCTTACTATGATCAACTGAGAGATGACGATAACCATGAAACATCAATGAATCGTATCCTTTCCACTTGTCAGTATACACGATGCTTCCTTTCTTTACTTTTTTGATGGTTCCAGCAAGTAATGTCTTGGCCTTTACGTTATTGACAATCTCAACGTGAACCTTGCCTTTTCTTTCCAGTATGCCAAATACAATTGTTTTGTTTTTGGCACCTCTGCCTCTATTTCCCTTCCTTTTACCTCCAAAATACGCCTCATCAGCCTCAATTTTTCCCTTTAGTTTCTTATCTGATTTTGCAAGATGATATAGTATGGAATATCTAATACAATCAAAAGCATTTAGTGCAGTAGGATAACTAACACCTGCTTCTTTAGCTGCATGTCTTGCACTAATCCCAAGATCAAAGAGTTTGATTAGAACCAACCATTTTGTAAAATCAATGTTGATGATATCAAACCATGTTCCATTAAATGGTCTGTAATCTGTCTTGCAATCTTTACATCTTAACTTTCCTCTTGAGATGATGTAATATTTCTTTGAATCACATGATGTGCAATAAATTGTATTTTTCTTTTGGAATTGTTTGCAGAGAAATTCCAATGTAGTTGATTTGTTGTAAATTATTTTGGATAATTCGATTAAGTTGATTGGTTTACTCAATAATTATACAAAATTAGTTGGTGGTAATAGGTTTACAATCACCTTGATGTTTTTTTGTGTTTTTGGTCAAAAAGTGGGTGGTTAGTGGGGGGGTTTCTGTGTCAAAGTAGTAGGTCTGTCAGCATATAATGGTAAGATACGCAAATGTTGCAACTCTAAAGGACAATATGGACATACAATTTGTTCCAATTCTTCTTTTTCTACTTTCAATTTGCTATATGCAGCGTGGTCAAAATATGCAACTCCGTGTTTACCTTCCTTGATGGCACAGTGAGTCAAGATGTATTTTGAGGTTCTAAAATAATCAACCTCATTTTTCAGTGTTGATATTTTTTTTACAATGAAGCCAGTCTCTTCGTAAATTTTTTTTGTGTTGATGATCCAACCAGCTGCAGGTGGACTAGCAGATTCTAACTAAAGTTAGAACCTCATGGCCATGAGTTCATACTTTATGATGTTATGGTATGTAAGTTATAATTTCATTCCCTGACTTTCAAATTATAAAATCATAGCCATTCTTCTAAAGTGCAGCACATTCGTGATTTTTGTGCTTGTTGCTTCTTCTTTCTCTCCTGCATGATTTCTAACTTTTCACGCCTTGCCTGACTTACTAGACGTATTTGATTCGATGTGATCACATTCCAAGATTCATCATAATAATGATAATCATAATCAGTGATAATCTCAAAGTCTGAAAAAGACGTCAATCCAACAAAACCAACTGCAAAAGGGGGGGGGGGTAGTTTTTGAACACGCATTTTGTTAAGTAAAAAAATTTCAAGGCAAATTATGAAATACGTAGGACAAACAAAACTCTCACATGGAATAGTATACCACTATTCAAACGGTATTGGAAATATAGAATCTCATTTCATTGAAAACAAATAGAATTTTTAAGGTTTGGATTTACAAGAAGAGTGTTGAAAAGAACAATTGTAATAATTGGATTTGCCATACTTTTTGTTATTTTTATTCTCAGTGATCTTCGATTACAAAATTCACAAGAAATCAAAGTAGAAAATACATCTGAAATCAAAGTAGAAACTGTAGCTGAGAATCTAACTATACCATGGAGTATTGACTGGATGCCTGATGGAACAATACTATTTACTGAAAGAAACGGACATCTTAGAGCCATACAAAACGGAGAACCACAAGAACCACTACTAACACTTGGAGTCAGTGGTTCGGAGGGAGGAATGTTAGGTGTTGCAGTTGATCCAAATTTTAAAGAAAATAATTACATCTATCTGTATTACACTTACAATGAATTTCTCACTACATTAAACAAATTAGTACGCTATCAATTAGTTGATGGAGCAATATCTGAGGATAAAGTCTTACTTGATGGAATTCCTGGAGGTCCATTCCATGATGGAGGAAGAATTCAGTTTGGACCAGACGGAAAACTCTACATCACAACCGGAGATGCAGGAAATCCAGATTTCTCACAAGATCTAAACTCTGTTGCAGGAAAGATTTTGAGAATTAATTCTGATGGAACAATACCTGATGATAATCCATGGGAAAACTCACCAATATATTCAATTGGACATAGAAATCCACAGGGAATTGACTGGGATGAATCAGGAAATCTAGTTGCAACAGAGCATGGGCCTTCTGGTTGGAGAGGTGTCGCACATGATGAAATTAACGTGATAACTCCAGGGACAAACTATGGTTGGCCTGATGTTATTGGTGATGAAACTGCAGAAGGTCTACAAAACCCAATTTTGCATACAGGAGATGATACATGGGCACCATCAGGTGCAGAATTTTACGATGGAGACAAAATTCCACAATGGACTGGAAAATATTTTGTGGCAACGCTTAGAGGGAATCATTTGCATATGATTGACTTTGATTTGGAAAATAACAAGGTAATCTCTCACGAAAAATTATTCCAAGATGAGTTTGGAAGATTACGAGACGTCCAAACTGGACCAGATGGATATCTCTACATCCTAACTAGTAACCAGGATGGACGGGGATCACCCAGTATTAATGATGATAGAATTTTACGCATAGTTCCAGCATCATAATTGTCTGATATGATCAGGCAAAGAAAAATTATTTAGCAAAAAGTAATTCTTTTTGACCCTGATTTTTATCATATACACTATCCTTATGCACATCATTGAATCAGAGGCATCTCGCGGTGTTAGCTAGAGCCCAAATGCTCACATAAACTAGTTAACGCATTACAATGTCTCCAAAGCAAAGGAGGCTTTTTTTCTACTCAGGGCGAGGAGGAAGCAGCAAGACCAATAGCTTCACCAAAATAGTATCCAGCTAAAATTGTTCCAGCAGACCAAACACAAGAACCTGCAAATGTATAGAGAATAAATTTTGGAATTTTCATTTTTAATAATCCAGCTGGAACTGAAATCATCTCTCTCATTACTGGAATCATTCGTCCCAGAAATACTGCCTTGTCTCCATATTTTTCAAACCAAATCTCAACTCTTTCTAATTTTTTTTCTGATACCTTGACATATTTTAGATAGCGAAGTAAAACTATTCGTCCAAGCTTTAATGCAATAAAATAGATTACAGAAGTTCCAATGGTAGCACCTATTCCACCAAGAATAATCATAGGAATTAACCCAATTAATGTAATTCCTTGTTGGGATGCCAAAAATCCTGCAGTTGGAAATATTGCCAGGGTAGGAATTGGAGGAATTATAGTCTCAACTAGTGCTGCTAGGAAAATTCCCTCATAGAGATGATCTCCTAGAAACTCTGTAACCCATATCAAAAACGAATCAAAAGGTTCCATTTGCTTCTGGCAATGAAATCCTACTAAATTACTTTACGAGAAAAACATCATACTGATTGGTCATATTTTGTGCCTAAAGATTGGGGTCTAAACTGGGAAATCCGCTATATACCAAAACTACATCATGCAATCATGAGTAAATCTTTGATAGCAATTGTTGTAGTAGCAGTAGTTGCAATAGGTGCAGTGTTTGCCTTATCACCATACTTTACAGAATCAACTGTAGATGAGGCATTACCAACTGGCGCTATTATTCAACCAAAGATGGAAGATAAGGACGCAATGTTGATGAAAGATGATTCTACTATTATAGAAGACAAAATGATGGAGGAAGAATCTATGATGGAAGACAAAATGATGGAGGAAGAATCTATGATGGAAGACAAAATGATGGAGGAAGAATCTATGATGGAAGACAAAATGATGGAGGAAGAATCTATGGAGGTATCCGCAATGTCTTATGCAGGATCATTCATCGGTGTGGGTGATGGAATTCATGATGCACAAGGAGATGCATACACAATACCACTAGAAGATGGAAGTGAGGTATTAAGGCTGGAGAACTTTGAATCAACTAACGGTCCAGACTTGTTTGTTTACTTGGCAACTGACGATATAGCATCAGACTTTGTCAATTTGGGAGACCTAAAAGCAAACAAAGGAAACCAAAATTATGACATTCCAGAAGGAACTGATCTTAGCAAATACAACAAAGTTCTGATTTGGTGTAAAGCATTTGGGGTCTTATTTGGCAGTGCAGAATTATCTTCCTGAAATTTTTTTTAAAAATTCTCAAAAGGAATTTTTTATATTCAACAGGAATATGGAGCAATCAGTGTTTACAGCAACAATTACTTTACCAGTTTTTTCATTTCCAGAGATAATTCCAAGGAATTTATTTTCTTTTTCAGGTGATAATGATGGTCAATCAACACCAGATCCTAGGTTCAAAAATATACTTTGGTTCATTATTACAGGCACAAAAGGAGGCATAAACAGGGCTAAAATCCTCAATTTAATCAAAGATACCCCAATGAACGCAAACAAGATTGCAACAGTGTTGAATGTAGATTATAAAACAATAGTTCATCACGTAAAAATTCTTTCAAAAAATGAATTGATTGTAAAAGCAGGAAAAGACTATGGCGCAGAATACCAATTAACACAAATCATGAAGGAAAATCAAAGTGTACTAGAGGAGATTTTGCAAAAAATTGGAAAAAAATAGATTAACGATTCAAAGGAGATATTCCTCATGGTAGACTTTATGCTAGCTGCAGTAGTAGCTGCATTTCTCAACATTGGATTGCTTGTAGTTACAATTGGAACATATATTCAAAACATGAGAGTTATCAGATCATACTATACTTCAGGATTGGTTCTAGTTGCAGCGTTACTCATGATTCAAAATATTGTTATTGTATTGTTTTGGTCAACGCTTTACATAGATGATAAGGCTTTGATGATGTCAGCTGATACAGTATCTCATTATTTGTTTGCAATTAATGTAGTTCAGACAATTGGATTATTAGTTCTTGTCTGGATTACTAGAAGATAATCTGAAAAATTATGTAGTGATTTGGGTAAAAGGTAATATCTGAAGTTTTTCTGATTTATCCTAAATGAATTCTCTTATTGTTAATTTTTCATTAAGAAAAGAAGTATTTTTTATTACTTTAGGTTCGATATTGGGGGCATTTGTTATGTTCATTCCAAATTTTTTTCTAGATGCATTTACAAATTCTGAATTTTACTTGTTTTGGATAGTAGCTGCAAGGATTCTTGGATCTAGTGATTATTTAGTTGGTGCATTTGTACATTTTGGAGTAGCCACAATTATTGGAATTGCTGTTGGATTGATACTATACAAAACAAAAATGCTAAACATTTCAAAAATATCAAATGGGTTGCTATTTGGAATCGTATCTGGTGCAGTTGTTACGGTTATCTTTACAATTCCAGTTCAATATTTTTGGATTCAACCAGTAATGGCTGAAATGAATAACCTCCCAGTTCTTAACTTTATTTTATCTGAAGAATTTCTGATAAAATCATTTCTGACACATTTTCTTTGGGGCGGAACACTAGGAATTTTGGCATCTTTGTTAACTGCAAAAAAAGGTATGAACTATAGGTGTCATAAATGTGACATTGAATTCTCAAAACTTTCAACATATGAAGAACATTATCAATACATTCATGTTTCACCACATCCGCATACTCAGAAAATCATTATTTTAGGCGGAGGGTATGCAGGAGTAGGAGTATTAGAAAATATCCAAAAGAAATTTCAAAACGATGTAGATGTCAACATCTCTATTGTTTCAGAAAATAATTTCTTTCTTCATACTCCGATGCTACCAGAATTATCCACTGGCACTATTGAACCACGTCATATTGCAACGCCCATTAGAAATTTCTGCAAGAGAGCCAGATTTTATCAGGCTAAAATAATTAACGTGGATTTGGAAAAAAAGTTTGTTACTATTCATAATTCAGGAGGGGAAAAACTGCTTGAATATGATTATCTGGTAATTGCAGCTGGAACAAAGACGGGGTTTTTTGGTAATAAAAATATAAAAAAACATTCAGTTACAATAAAAACTCTAGATGATGCCAATATTCTCAGAAACCAAGTGATAACTCAATTAGAGTTAGCTGATCAACAAGAAATCTCAAAACAAGCCGAACTTTTATCATTTGTAATAGTTGGGGGTGGATTTTCTGGAGTAGAGACTGCAGGTGAGATAAATGAATTTATTCGAGAATCAGCTGAAAAGTATTATCGTAATATTGAACCTGACTCTATCCAAGTAAGTTTGATTGTAGCAAGAGATCACATCTTACCTGAAATTGGAAATCTTGGAAAATATGCTGCAAAATCTTTGGAACAAGCAGGTGTCAAAATAATTTACAATACCAAAGTAACTGATGCTAGTGAGTCACAAATCTCATTTAGCGATAATAGTTCATTACATTATTCCATGTTAATATGGGCTGGAGGAAATGAGTCTCAAAACTTTGTATCATTACTTGACATTGAGCATCACAAATCAGGTAGAATAATAGTTGACAAATATCTTAGACTAGAAAAAGACAACAGTGTGTTTGCGTTAGGAGATTGTGCCTATATTTTGGACTCTAATAGTGAACCATACCCTCCAACTGCTCAGCATGCAATAAGGGAAGCAAAAATTGTATCAAAAAATTTGATATCTTCAATTCGTGGTAATCATGAATTATCTATCTTTGATTATTCATCAAAAGGCTCTATGGCAAAAATTGGAAAAAGAGATGGTGTTGCAAAGATGCTTGGAATTAATCTTACGGGATTTGCAGCTTGGTTTGTGTGGAAGCAGTATTATTTGTCAACGCTTCCTGTAATGGAGAAGCGAATTAGAGTAGGTCTTGATTGGTTTGTAGATCTTTTCTTCCCTCGTGACATTACTAAATTAAATTAATTTTTAATTTCAATCTATGGTGGACGATTTGTCAGATCACATTGACACCCTAACTATTTCTAGGCACAAAAATCAATCAAACCTGCGTGCAGATTTAATTTTAGATTTTAGATAATCATGATCGTAACAAGTAAGTTCTAACTTGTTCCCATCAGGATCATCAAAATAAATTGAATATGACAAATCATGATCAACTACTTGTTCTTTTGTGACCTTTTCCTGTAAGAAAAACAATTCCATATCATCAACACGTTCAAGAAAATTCATGAATTTTTCCCTAGTGGTTCTAAAGGCCATTCTGTTAATAGAACCATCATTGTCTTTTTTTCCATTCATCAGAGCTAGTGTAACAGATCTGTCTTTAGTTCCAATAAATAATGGACCAATCTTTGCCCACACATCAAGTTCTTTAATTGGTTTTAATCCAAAAATTTCTTCATACCATTTTGCAGCTTTCTCTCTATTTGAAACAATCATCTCAATATGATCAATATCCTCTATTGAAAAATCACTCAATACTGATAGTATGACTTTTGCTTATTAGTAATTTTCTAAATTCCAATTCTCATGGTTTGAACTTTGATTCCATGACGTAAGTTATAGAAAAGATTGGGAAGAAAAGTGGGCAAACGCTTAAAGTAATTTTTTCAAATTACTTGTTTAATGAATACAAAAACAACAAGTATTGCTTTGATGGCATTGATCTTTGGAATTGCTATGGCACCAATTGCGATTACGCAAGCAGATGCAATAGCACCGGACAAAACTCTCACAGATACTCCTGACGCTTTTTTCATTCGTGGTGATTTGACTGCACCAGCAGGTGAAGCACCATTTGGTGGAGAAGATGCAGGTAATTATCTAGTCAGAGTTAATGGACAAGACATTACCGTCTTAACTATCTTTGATTCAAGTCCTGCAGAAGGAATGGTTCATGAAGGCTGGTTAGTTGACATGGATACAGGATACAAACTTAGTACAGGGCAAGCCGACACAAGAAATCATCTCTTCTTCTCACAAACTATTGTGAATCCTTGGATTTACGATGCATATGTGATTACAGAAGAGCCAGTTGGAGACACAAACCCAGCACCTAACAAACCAGTTGGCGGGGTTCTCTTAGAAGGACCATTTGGTACTGAGTAAGTCCAAACCTTTCTTTTTTATTTTTTTATCTCATAATATTCAACTGAATGGGAGAATTGTCTGTTATAATCAACCTCATTCCAGAACTTTTCTTCATCAATTTCTCGTCCTTCTGAAATCCATACGTTTAGAATTTTTTGCATAAACATTTGTGTAGTATCATCAATTTGTGGCCTGACTCCTGTCTCTTTTTCTATTCTATCTCGTTCTTCTTTGAATTTTTTTAACAATCCTTTGAGATTTTTGCCATTCATCTGAGCAGCTTTTTCTGCTTTTGCAG
The DNA here is from genome assembly GCA_965248045.1 of Candidatus Nitrosopumilus sp. GTDB lineage: Archaea > Thermoproteota > Nitrososphaeria > Nitrososphaerales > Nitrosopumilaceae > Nitrosopumilus. The sequence continues at coordinate 156,156 of CBDFIG010000001.1, read as the reverse complement.
ATCGGATGTCTTTTCTGAAATTAGATAAAAATCCCATATAGAATCATGATAGTTTTTAAAATAAAAAGCTCTGTTTTAAATAATTTAATGAGATGAAAAATCATGCCAAGAGTTTCATGGTTTGATATACCTGCAGATGATCCTCAAAGGGCCCGAAAATTCTACAAAGAAGTGTTTGATTGGGAATTTAACAAATGGGATGGACCAATGGATTATTGGATGGCAAAAACAGGAACTGAAACACCAGGAATTAATGGAGGACTATCAAAGAGAATGCCAGGTCAGTTGGGAATGACAAACACTATCACTGTTCCATCAGTTGATGAATTTACAAAAAAAATTATAGAAAAAGGCGGACAAATGATTTGTCCTAAAATGGCGATTCAAAAAATAGGATGGTTTGCACAAGCAGCAGATACTGAAGGAAATGTCTTTGGAATTATGGAAGAAGATGTTAAAGCAGAGTAATACCACCTAAATTAATAATCAGGTATTCTAAATTCAATAATTGAGTTACAGGTTTTTAGATCATGCAACTGATGCAATAATTGAGGTTACTGCAAAAGACCTCAAAGAAGCATTCGCAGTAACAGCTGATGCAGTGATTAATCTGACACTTGATCAAGACAAAGTAGAGGAAAAAGAGCAAAAAGAATTTTCAGCAAATGGCAAAGACCTAAGATATCTTCTATTTAGCTGGATTGAAGAGATTACTTTTGTTCTAATTACACAAGGATTTGCAATAAAGAGAATTGAATTTGATGTTGTAGAAAACGAAGGTTACAAAATAACTGCAAAGGCATATGGTGAGACACTTGATTTTCATAAACACAACTTCAAAGTGGAAATCAAAGCACCAACATTTTATGAAATGGAGATTAAGCAAGATGAAGGCGTTTTTATGAAATTTTTACTTGATTTGTGATTTTGGTGAATTATTCTTTGCAAGAAACAAGAAGAAATTATACGCGTTTTTTAAAAATAAACTTCGATAACCAATACTGTGCGCATAAGACTAGCAGGATTTGCAGTATTTTCACTATTTGTACTAATGATGGCACCAGTCTATGCAAGTGTTACATCACTGTCACTAGAAAAGAGCTTTTACACCACTGATGAGTTGTTTACATTCATTGGAACCCAAGACGGAAAAGATACAATCTTTATCATAATTCGTGATGCAAGTGGAAATTTTGAGGGAATGTTATCAGATCCTAGGCAATATGAAGGTGAATTTGATGCAATTCCAAGACAAGTGGAAAGTTTCTTTGAAAGTGCAGGCATCTATAACGCAACAGCATTTACTGATACAGAAAAAGAAGAAGATGGCTTTACAATAAAAATAGAATTTGATGGAGACAAAATATTTGAAGTTCCTGATAAAATATTACAACTAAATGTAATTACAGATAAAACAGTAGCAGTAGAAAAGACAATTACATTTACAGCTAGTATTACGGATAGTTCAATTGAAGATGTATTATTTAGTTTACAAAATAATTCCACAGGAGCTACAATAGATCCAAGTTCTGGAAAATTTGTTTGGACTCCATCGAAATCACATGGGAATATACAAGATGTACAATATAATTTTGATGTTGTTGTAACAGAGGGAGCACAAGAAGACAAAGAAAATTTCACGATTACGGTAAAACAAGCATATGTTGAACCAAAAAAACAACCAGAACCACCAGCACCACAACCAAAAGAACTAGAGATACCAGCTTCATTTGTTGATGAATCAAAAGATCCACAAAGCTATGTTGACAGATACAATAATGAAATTACATACAAAGAATGGTTTGATGGTGCATACCCAGAGTATGACTCAATTTATCAAGCAGTTGGACTAGAAGAGTCACTAAAAATTGCATCATTTGTTGATAAATCAAAGGATCCACAAAGCTATGTTGACAGATACAATAATGAAGAAAATTACAAAGAATGGTTTGATGGTGCATACCCAGAGTATGACTCAATTTATCAAGCAGTTGGACTAGAAGAGTCACTAGAAATTGCATCATTTGTTGATAAATCAAAGGATCCACAAAGCTATGTTGACAGATACAATAATGAAGAAAATTACAAAGAATGGTTTGATGGTGCATACCCAGAGTATGATTCAATTTATCAAGCAGTTGGACTAGAAGAACCTAAAGAATTAACAGAGATTGAAGGGCAAGTCATTGAAGAACCAGAATTTGGTGAATGCGGTGAAGGAACAGATCTTGTAGATGGAATGTGTGTAATTGATAATTCTGAAGGTGGCGGTTGTCTAATTGCAACTGCAGCATATGGTTCTGAAATGGCACCGCAAGTGCAATTACTTAGAGAGATTCGCAATAACCAGTTAATGAGTACTTCATCTGGCACATCATTTATGACAGGATTTAACCAGTTGTACTATTCATTCTCTCCAACAATTGCTGATATGCAAAGAGAAAATCCTGCATTCAAAGAGACAGTAAAACTTGGAATAACTCCATTATTATCATCATTATCAATAATGGAATATGCAGAATCTGACTCTGAAGTGATTGGGTATGGTATTGGTGTGATTTTACTGAATATTGGGATGTACTTTGCAGCACCAGCAATTATAATTTTTAAGACTAGAAAATACATCAAAATTTAGAGAAATCTTCAGATATTGTAAACCTCAATTGATCAAATGGGTAGTGAAATTTATTACTTCATTTATTAAATTTGGATAAAAGTGAATGATTACAAGTTGGGGGAAAAAATAATTTTTAGTCTCTTATTCATGCTCTGTATTGCATCTCTTCAGATGGCATATGCTGAACCAGAATTTGCTTTCAAATTTGGCTCATTAGGTACGGATAATGACGAATTAGATAATCCTACAGATTTGATATTGGATAAAAATGGAAAAAATGTCTACGTAGTGGATAACAATAACAACAGAATTAATGCATTTGAAGATGATGGCGATGATGATTTTATTTATGGATCATTTTGTGATATTGTATCTATTCAAGATTGTAATGACAATGCAGATGGGGCAGACGAAGATGGGGATGGTCAATTCAATGATCCAATCAGTATTGCCCGAGATGCAATTGGGAAATTTTTTGTTGTAGATACAGATAACTCAAGAATACAGATATTTGATGATGACGGAGAGTTTCAATCAAAATTTGGTTCATCAAATAGTGGAGATGATGAATATCTCGGATCAGCTGAAGGAGTTACAATACAAGAGTCATCTGGAGATATTTTTGTTTCAGATGTAGTAAGAGATTCAATATCTGTTTTTGACTCATCAGGTAATTTCCAGTTTAAATTTGATTCATTTGATGGAAACGATGATTTCCGAAATCCAACAAACATGATTATTGATAATTCAAATGAAATATTATTTGTAACAGATTCAGGAAACGATAGAATTATCATATTTGAGTTAGTTGACGGCACAACTTGTCCTAGTGGAACAGTAGAGTCAGTTGATGGAGTTTGTTTTGTTGAAGAGTTTGGATCTTCAGGTACAGATGAAGGAGAATTTGATGATCCAGCAGGACTTGCATTTGATTCTACCAATGATTTGTTGTTTGTGGCAGATTCAGATAACAATAGAATTCAAATCTTTGAGATAATTGAAGGAAGTACTTGTCCTAGTGGAACAGATGAAATAGTTGATGGAGTTTGTTTTGTTGAAGAGTTTGGATCTTCAGGTACAGGAAATGGAGAGTTTGACACTCCGATGGGTATTGCATTAGATACAACTAATGATTTGTTGTTTGTGGCAGATTCAGATAATGACAGAATTCAGGCATTTAATTTAAACACGGCACCACCTACACTTGCACCAGATGCACCTAGTAACCTAAAAGCAGAACCAGTTTCACCAACTTCAATAATAGTTTCATGGGATGAACCAGACACAGAAAATGTTTCTGCAGTGTCAGGATACAAAATAGAATATAAAATTGGTTCAGGAAATTATATTGTAACTACTGAAAATACTGCAAGTACAGTAACAGCATTTATTCATCAAGGGCTTGATTCTAGTGAGACTTACTCTTACCGTGTTTATGCAATTAACTCAGAAGGAACAAGCGTTACATCATCAAGTGTTACAACAAAGCCAAAGGATACCACTACGCCTGCAGCATTAACTGCAACAGCAATTTCTCCCAGTCAGATAAAACTCTCATGGTTACCACCATCAGAAACTTTTGGGCAAGCAATTAGTGGTTATGAAGTCAAAAGAGAAATTGGTTTAGAAATTTATGATACTATAGGAAACACAAATGCAGAAACCACTACATACATTGTAAGTGGTTTGCAAACTGATAATACGTATACATATGCAGTTAGTGCAGATATTGGCTTTGGGCAAACAGACCAATCAAACTTGGCATCTGCTACTCCACGATCAGATTCAGTAGATACAACAGGAGATCCAATAACATCAACTGAAGTACAGAAAACAGTTTCCACATCACCAATAAAATTAACTGCATCAGTTGTTTCAGCAACTCAAATTAATTTATCATGGAGTCCACCAGTAGAAGATGGAAATTCAGCAATTACAGGTTACAAAATTGAAGTAAAAAAAGACAATAATTCATACACTATACTAGTTGCAGATACAGATAGTACAGCAAAAACATACTCACATACCAATCTCACAACAAACTCAATGTATACTTACAAAATCTCAGCTATAAACGCTGTAGGAGTTAGTGAACCATCAAACGAATTTTCTGCCAAACCAAAATCAACGAGTATACAAATCAGCCCAATTGGTAAATTAACAATAGACGAAGGAAAATTACTATCATTTACAGTCAATCTTGTAGATAAGTCAGTCACAAATGTTGTATTTAGTTTGGAGAAAAATCCACCAACTGGTGCTAAAATCATATCAAATACAGGTTCGTTTTCATGGACACCATCAAATTCTGATGGTGGAAAGACACACACATTTGATGTAGTGGCAAAAAAAGATGGAATCACAAATAGTCAAGCAATAACTATTGATGTCAATGATGTTATGGATGATTCACAATCTACAGAACCAACAACATCCGAGCCAAAAGAATTTGGAATTGCATCATTTGTTGATCCAAATCTAGATGCTCAACATTATGTTGACAGATACAATAATGAAATTACATACAAAGAATGGTTTGATGGGGCATATCCAGAGTATGATTCAATTTATCAAGCAGTTGGACTAGAAAAACCGTTAGAAATTCCAGCTCCATTTGTTGATCCAAATCTAGATGCTCAACATTATGTTGACAGATACAATAATGAAATTACATACAAAGAATGGTTTGATGGGGCATATCCAGAGTATGATTCAATTTATCAAGCAGTTGGACTAGAAAAACCGTTAGAAATTCCAGCTCCATTTGTTGATCCAAATCTAGATGCTCAACATTATGTTGACAGATACAATAATGAAATTACATACAAAGAATGGTTTGATGGGGCATATCCAGAGTATGATTCAATTTATCAAGCAGTTGGACTAGAAGAGCCAATAGTAAAGGAGAAAAAATTTGGAATATGTGGTCCTGGAACAAAGTTAATTGAAGGAGTATGCACAGTTATTGAAAAACCAAACGTAAAACCATGGTGGCAATTCTGGTAAATTATTGATAAGCTAAGTTTTAATCACAATACTTTTTCATCATCATTATGGGAGAACTAGGTAGAAATCTTAGAATTTGTGGGGAATGTGGTATTGCATATACTTCAGTTAGCTTTACAAAATATATCGATCAATGTCCCATATGCAAATCAAGAAGATATGAGGCAATTCCAACTAATATAGAGAACGAGTAATTTTTCAACATAGATTTTTTAGTAGAATTAGTTTTGCAGACATATTGTCTGAAGATCCAGAAATTGAGAAAATAAAGCAGAGAAAACTAGAAGAGATGCTCAAGCAGCAAAATCAGCCTAAAATTGAGCCTGGAATCACAGATTTGAATGACTCTAATTTTGACCAAATAGTATCAGCTGAGAATCCAACACTAGTGGATTTTTGGGCAGAGTGGTGCGGCCCATGCAAGTCGATGCATCCAGTTTTTGAGAGTCTATCAAAACAATACCCAAAGATAAAATTTGCAAGGGTCAATGTTGATAATAATCAAAATATTTCTATGAGATTTAATGTACAATCAATTCCAACATTTATCATGTTCAAAGCAGGTCTTGTCGTAGATCAGATGATGGGTGCAGTAGGAGCTCCTGGAATTCATATGATTTGTAAAAAATATTCAAACTAGTAAGCATATGCTGCTTCTTTTGCTCGTTGAATCTCAACTATTTCATTTAGAACTTGTTGTTCTTCAGTACTTAGTTTATGCATGAATCTATTGAGTAGTTGTTTTGCTTCATGTGATGGTGGAAATGTATAGTAAACTTCTTCTTCAAAGATTTGTCTACCAATTGTAACATCTTTGACAGAACAAGCAACTTCATCTCCAGTTTTAGCTGATGTTACTGTCTTTTTATCAAGTTGAAGTTGATGGATAATTCCAACCTTTCTTCCATCTTTATTCATAAATGGGATTTTTTGTTTTAGTGTTCCCACATCTATTCTAATTCCAAAAACTGCAGGATCATTATTTCGAAAAACCATTCCTTTAAGGAAAGTAAATTTTGAAACAGGAATTAGTTCTGAAAAGACTGCATCTTCTTCATTTGCAGTATCTTCTTCAACCCATGCGTTATAATTGTCAATTAAACTGTAGATTACTTTGTCTTCAAAGACTTTGATATGACTATCTTCTGATTCATCTTTTGCATCAGGTAGAACCTTGACATTAAATGCCAAAACAATTCCCAGATGTCTGTCTTTTTCTTTAATTGCTTTTGCCTCTATTACATCACGTCGAGTTACATGACCAATGTCAGCTTTTGCAATAGGAACTTGTGAGCGTCTAAGCATCTCAACTATAGCCTCAAGTGAGCCTATAGTATCACATTTGAGAATAATACCATCAGTTTCAGTATCAATGAATACAGATTTCATTTCAGATTCTATGAGTTTAGTAAATTTTTCAATCTCTGCATCATTTGATGCAACATAAAGAGTACTTCCCGGAAGAACTCCTTCAAGATCAGCTGATGCAATTTTTAATCCTGCAGCTGCATCAATTTGTTCAACTGGTTTGAATTTATCTCGAGGATCACGCATCTCATCAAGAGGTTTTGGTAAAAGTATTGCCTTGGGTTTAATTACTAAAACAGAATCTCTTTTGGCTACAACAATGCTGTTTTCTTTTTTGATTGTTCCATCAATTAGAATGATATTTGCAGTAGGTCCTAATCCAACCTCATCTTTAACCTCTAAAACAATGCCACGTGGATCTTTTTGTTCTTGATCTAGTCTTTTTTGAAGATATTGTTGTGTCAGTCCCACTAGCACACCAAGTAGTTCTGGAATTCCAACTCCAGATCGTGCTGAAATTGGCACTATTGCAATTTCGGATTTAAAATCCTTAACACGGTAAAATGCCTCTGATTGATATCCCAAAATAGAGAGAGTTCCTACAACATCGTAGATCTTTTGATCAAGATCAGCTTGAATTGATGCATCTTGTTCTTTTAATGCCTTTGAGATAAACGCAGTTTCAGATTTTCTCCATCCAGAAATTTGATCACATTTGTTTAGTGCAACAACAAACGGAACTTTTCTGTTCTGCAAAATTTTGAGACTTTCATTTGTTTGTGGTTGAAATCCACGATTAACATCAACTACTAAAATTGCAATGTCAGCTGCAGAACCACCTCTAGAACGAAGGTTTGTAAAAACTTCGTGTCCCGGAGTATCAATAACTAAAATTCCAGGAATTTTATTTTCTGATTCTTCTAGTTTTTTGTATAAGATACCACATGTTTCTTTGATGGTTTCAGTTGGAAGAAAGCTAGCACCAATGTGTTGAGTAATTCCACCTGCTTCTCTACCTTGAACACCTGTGCCACGAATTCTATCTAAAAGAGATGTTTTACCAGAATCTACGTGACCAAGAACTGCCACTATGGGCTGACGAATTTGCAAACCAGATCACTCAAATGCTACCCTCGATTCGTGATCAAAACTTTCTTGTGAATCTGATGCATGTATAATATTTTCACTAAATCCTAATCCAAAGTCACCTCTAATAGAACCAGGTTCTGCTTCAAATGATTTAGTTGCTCCAACCATAATTCTAGTAGTAGCAATTGCATTGTTTCCTTCAATGATTGCGGCAACCACAGGACCTGATGTGATAAATGATGTTAATTCACCAAAGAAAGGTTTGTCCTTGTGAACATTATAAAATTTCTCTGCTTGTTGTTGAGTAAATGTAAACATCTTTAGTTTCAAAATTTTAAATCCTTTTTGTTCAAATCGTGAGATAACTTGGCCAACTAGATTTCTAGATACTGCATCTGGTTTTACAATGAACAGAGTGTTTTCAGTCAATTCTACTTCTTTCTAATTCCGCCTTTAACGTGTTTTTTTGTCCACTTTAGTTTTCTTGGATCACGTTTTAGATCTAGTGCATTTTTTTTACATTTTGAGGAACAGAACCATAAAACAGTTCCATCATTTTTAGCAAGCATCGTACCAGAACCTTTGGCGACAGGTCTATCACAGAAATTACATGGTTTAACTAAAAGACTCGTATCTAATCACCTAATGAATTTTCTTTGCTTCTCTCTCTGTTTCTCTTAGCATTAGAATTTCTCCCATTCTAACAGAACCTTTGACATTTCTTGTAAGAATTCTTCCTTTATCATTTCCAGTAAGAACTTTAACTCTAACTTGGATTACTTCACCGGCAATGCCAGTTCGTCCAACAATTTGAATAATTTCAGATTGAACTACTTGATCACTTGTAGCACTCATGCTTCAGTCTTGCCGCCTTTAATTTTTTCAATAGATGATACAATTTGATCTACAATGTGTTGTGCATCACCAGCATCCAAAATTGCTGCAGCAGCAGAAGTAATGTCAATACCTAATGATTTTCCTAATTCTTGTTTACTTGGAACAAATACATATGCTGCACTTTGTTCCTCACAGAGAATTGGAAGATGAGCTACTACCTCTGGTGGTTCAACATCTTCAGCTATAATGATTAATTTGCTGGAACCACGTTCGATTGCCTTTGTGGCCTCATTGGTTCCTTTCTTGACTTTACCACTAGTAGATGCTACTCTAAGAGCCTCTAAAATTGGACTTACAAGGTCCTCTGGTGTCTCGAATTTAACATAATATGCTTTTCCCATACTTCGTCACCCTAAGGGTTCATTCTCCATTCTAATCATCGATTCATTTGGTTTTAAAAGTGTTAGGCGGAAATGATGGACGTTACTTTTTTGATATATTCAGACATCAAAGCATCAAGTTTTTCCTGACTTTGAGCTTCTGCATATACTCTAACAATTGGTTCTGTACCACTAGGTCTGATCATTACCCAATTTTTTGGATCAACAGTAATTTTGATACCATCAGATGTATCAGAATTTGGGAATTCTTCTTTTAGTGTAGAAATTAGTTTTGAAACATTTTCAGGAGAACATGATACCTTGTCTTTTGTAGTAAAAGAAGGAGGCAAGCTGGCAATCTCATCTGATAGAGATTTTTCTGAAGTTGCCAAAAGATCAAGCATTAGTGCCAAAGTCATACATCCATCTCTTACTTGATTATGCTTTCCATACATGAACCCACCATTTTCTTCAAATCCTATTAGTGCATCAGTTGGAACCATTTTTCTTGATACTTCAACACTACCTACTTTGGTACGAATAACTTTTGAGTTAAAATTATCAGCTATAATTTCAATAGAAGAGCCTGAATTCAAACAAGTAACAACCAAAGAGTTTGGATTTTTCTTTAAGATATGCCGAGTAAGAACTAGTGCAGATTTGTCACCAGACAAAACATTGCCTTTATTATCACAGAAAATACTTCGATCTCCATCTCCATCAAATGCAATTCCTAAATCAGCATTGTTTTGTATGACAGTTTCTGAAAGCTCTGAAATATTTTGTGGTGTTGGTTCTGATCCACGTCCTGGAAAGTTTCCATCAATGTTTTGATTAATAAGAAATATTTCACATTGAATCATTTTACAAAAATCAGGTGCAGAAACTGCTTGTGCACCATTTCCTAAATCTAAAACAACCTTGAAATTTTTTGATTCTATTAACTTGGAATCAACATGTGATACAATTCCTTTAAGATACGTCTCAATGGTTCGTTCTTCTTTTCCCGCAGTACCCCAATTTTCAGGATTGTTAATCCAACTTTTTTGTAGGTAGATATCTTCAATTACTAATTCATCTTCTCGTGAAATCTCAACTCCGTCTTTTGCAGCAGGTTTGACTCCATTATACTGAGGGGGGTTATGAGAAGCAGTGATCATTATTCCGCCAGAATATCCCAAAGTCTTTACTGCAAATTCAAGACACGGTGTTGGAACAATTCCTGCAACATTGCAATCAATTCCTATTGAATTAAGGGCAGAACTTACAACTTTGCAAATTACTGGACTTGATTCTCTTCCATCAAAACCAATCAGTATTGGTCCTCGCTCAAAGTAAGTTCCAATAGCTAAAGTCATATCATGAACAAATTCTAATGTAAAATCTTCAGAGAATACTCCACGAATTCCATTTGTTCCAAAAAACTTTGCCATGTTGCTATTCAATAATAGATAAATTTGTGGTTATCTATTATGGTACAATAGTTAAATGGATTCTAGCTGTATACTAGAGTCATGGCTGAGAAGTGTTATCAATTGTTTCTGAGTGGCATACACACAGAAAAGACCAGGGAGAAATATGAGTATTATCTTCAAAGATTCCTAAAAGAAACAAAACTGAAGAACTTTACAGTACTAATTGAGCTAGATGACGAAACTAGACAAGCAACTGATCCCAAAATAAACCATTTAGACAAATTTATAGCGACAAGCATAAGTTCGTGAGTTATTTTCAAGATATTTTATTCTGGTTATTCGTATTTACTTAGGTAAAATTATCTATTTTCTAATTTATTGATGATTTTTAGTTCACGAACTTTGTCTCTTCGCTATACATGATCAATCAGATCTATTTGAAACAACATTGTGTTGTTTTCATGGTCAAAGAAATAACAGATTCGCAATGGAATGCCCTCAAAGCACACCTTCCAAAACCAGCTGCAACTGGAAGACCAAGATGTGACGACCGTACAACAATCAACGCAATAATTTTTGTGCTAATCACTGGATGCAGGTGGATTGACTTGCCTGCCAAGTATGGTTCCAAATCATCTGCGCATAGAAGATTTCAAGATTTTCAGCAAAAAGGAATTTGGAAAAAGATTCTAAAATCTACAATCAAATCTGCACGCAAACAAGACAAGATTAATCTGCGATACATATAGCGAGAAGTATAAATTCGTGAGTTATTTTCAAGGAATTCTAGTTTGGTTGTTCGTATTTACCTAGGTAAAATAATTTATCCTCTACTTTTTTGATGATTTTTAGTTCACGAACTTTGTCTCTTCGCTATAAATACGAACAACATTTGTAACAGTATTCTTAGATTATTATCTCAGAGAGAAATAATATATAAAATACATTCAAAATATCATAGAATTAAATTAAAATTTAGTTTTTGTGATGCCTAACTTTTTTTGTAAATTATTTATTTTTAATGCATATTGATTCATTTTCTCAGTATTTTGTTCTAGTTTTACACTTTCAAATTTTTCCCATGTTTTTTTTAATTCTGCCCATTCCCGTCCTACAATGTAATCAGTTTTTTCACTTTTTTTCTGTACGAATTTAAACATACTTGTAATTCTATATTGTTTTTTTGCCAACAGTGTCAAAGTTAATCAGGATATTTGTCAAGAAATATACCCAATTTTATTTCATAGTATCTAACCATGAGGATAATTCCCTTACTGACTTTTCTGGTATTTCACTAGATATCATCATAGGAAACTTGAATCTACTTTTCATTTCTGTAACAAATTTATCAAATCCAATTGGATACATTTGTTTCTTAAATTGCCATGGAAATCCTCCCTCGCTAAATATGATTGATTTGTGTGGTTCTAGCCACCTACAAGCAAAAATTGGAATTATGCCTAATTTTTTACATAATTTGATTTTTATTAATATCTCTTCTTTATCCATTAGAGATAATGAATTTTTAATTTCAACTCCAACAGTTATACTTTTTTCATAATGCTCAGCCAAAATATCAATATCATGTCGTGTTTCATTCCATCTCATTTTTTTGTATGATTTTACTCTACCCTCATCAATTATTTTGAAACCCAAGATTTTTAGCTCTTTTCTCACCATAGCATGTAGATGACGGCCTACAACATCACTAACTCTAGGATGTGAATATCGATCTATATGTTTTGAAATTATCTTTATTTTTTTTAATAATTCACGCTCATCCAAATAATTGGTAACTAGTCTCCGTGAATAATAAAAATGAGTTTTTCCAGCATAGATAGTCTGAAATTCCATACTCCCAAGGATTTTTGCATTTTCTAATTGATTCAAAGCATCTCTTATTTTCCAAGGAGTATACTTGTCCTCTAACCTTCTCTGTATAGAGGATAAATGAATAGGAGTTTTGTTAGGTCGATTATAATAATTAAAAAAAAGAGCTTTTACATCTGTTAAAACATCCATATTCTTTTTACTTGCATAATTTACAATTTTAACATTTACGCATGTATGATAATTATTATTATACCTAAATTAGTCTTAAAACTCTTCATTTCCATACCCCTATTTCTTAATTTTTTCTATGATCCCAGAAAATTATAAAAATCCTTTAATTAAGACCATGTAGGATCCTATTTTTAGGATCAAAGACCTAAAATAGGATTGATTAGGCTGAAAGCTATGGGTCAATTTGTCACATTTCGATCTACTGCAGCATATCCACAGTTGTATTACATGCTAGAGCATGGGGAGTTTAAGCAAAGACAAATGTCAAGAGATTTGAATATTCCTCATGGTGCAAGAGTAAGTGGATTTGTGAATTGGTTAATAGATCTCAGATTTATTGAAAAAGTGCAAAGCAGGAAAAAAAGACTTAACGTATACAGAGTAACATCTCCTGTAGCATTGATAAAATTCTTCAGTAATTGGAGAAATATGTCATCACAAAAATTAGTAAAAAATTGGGGAGTAGATAGAAAGAAGATAATAGATTATTTTAAAGCAGAAGAAGGAGTTTTTTGTTTAACCACAGCACTAGAAAAATATACAGAATACGTTAAGGATCCAGCTATTCATGTGTATGTAGATGAAGACTATTGGAATAAAATGCAAACAAAAGAAACATCAGGAACTGTGCGGGTGAACATGTATCCATTCAAACCCTATAGAGAAGACAATGTCATTGAGAAAGATGGCATAAAAGTAACAACAAAACTTAGAACATTGATCGATCTTTATTGTGATGATAAGGCTTATGCAGCTGAACCATTAATCAGACAACTGTGGCCTTAGAAAAAGAACTGTATTCAACAGAAATAACAAGTGAAAGTAAAAAAGAACTACAAAAATTTTCAAAATGGATGGAAAAATCTCATGGGGATTGGCCTACAATAATTGGGGGTTGGGCAGTATGGTCATATTATGATCAAGGTTTTGGTTCACGTGATATAGATCTGGTACTTCCAAATAACAATTGGATTGAACAAATAATGAAAAAAGAATACTTTGTAATGAGTGAAGTAAAACCATATCAATTTGAAGGTGAGTTTTTTGGGGAAATCCACTATGGAAAACCAATAAAACATAAAAATGAACAAGATGATATTATTTTCTTTGATTTAATATCTGCAGAAACACCTAGAGAAGACAATGAAAGTTTGAATGTAGTCGTAGATTGGAATTGGGTTTTTGACTCTCAAAAAAAGAAACCCATAGGAAATGATTCTTTCATCAATGTACCAGAACTTGAATTGCTAATTACTCTTAAAATGATTGGAGGTTTATCAAGAATTAGAACTTTGAGTAGAGCACAAGATCCAACATATTGGAGATCGAAAATATGGAAAGATTGCTATGATGTTGCTAATCTAGTATATCATATAAAACCCAAGAAGGAGAAATTGAAAGAATATTTTATAAAAACAAATCTTACAAAAGAACTTACAGAAGAATTTCTTGAAGCATATGATAATAGACAGGATGTATTAGATGAGACAAATTCAGATATTTCTGTAATTGAAAAATTTTTGATTATGAAATGATTAATTTGGCAAATTATTGGTTGTTTAACTATTGTCTCACAACAGTTAACTTTGTGTTTAATGGCATCTCCGTTGCGGGAGTCGCCCAGCCTGGTCAAAGGCGTAGGGCTTAGGACCCTATATCTTAGGATTTCGTGGGTTCAAATCCCACCTCCCGCACCACTTTGATTTCTGTGAATGATTAATAATGAGAAAATCTCCAACAAACAAAGTCATGAAAAAGACAGTAGTAGGAGTTACAGTAGTTGGAAAAGACAGAGAAGGAATCGTTGCCACATTTACAAATTTTGCATTTTCAAAAGGTGGAAACATTGAGAAAGTAAACCAAAATGTAATCAAAGGTCTCTTTGGTATGTATCTAGAGGTATCTTTTTCAAAAACAGTTGATGTAAAAAGATTTGATGCAGAGATACAAAGCCTAGCTAAAAAAGAAAAGATGGATGTAAATACACATCACGAAACAAATTCACAAAAAAACATTGCAATATTTGTAACAAAAGAGCCACTTTGTCTTAAAACAATTCTTGCCAATGCAAAATCACTCAAAGGAAAAATATCAGTAATAGTTGGTACAGAAAATACACTTGCTCCCTTGGCAAAAAAGGCAAAGATTCCATTTGTTACAATAAAAGAAAGCAATCAACAAAAGGCAGAAGAGAAAATTATTGAGGTATGTAAAAAGTACGAGATCGATTTAATATCACTTGCAAGATATATGAGAATTCTTAGTCCTAACTTTGTTTGGAGATATCCAAATAGAATTATCAACATTCATCCATCAGTATTACCTGCATTTCCAGGTGCACTGGCATACGAACAAGCTTTTGAGAGAGGTACAAAAATTGTCGGTGTTACGTCCCACTATGTAACAGAAAACTTGGATCAAGGACCAATTATTTTCCAAGATTCTTTCAAGGTAGATCCAAATGATACATTAGAGAAAATTAAAACAAAAGGACAAAGACTAGAGGCAGATACGTTACTCAAAGCAATGAAGATGCATCTAGAAAACAAACTTGAAGTTCGTTGGAGAAAGGTTCACATCAAATCAAAGTGAATTAGATGATAGAAATCAAAGCCCAATTTGATCCTAATCTTCGAAAATCAATTAAAAAGAAAAAACAAGTTGCAGTAATTCCAATAGGCTCAATTGAGCAACACGGTCCTCATTTGCCAGTCTCAACTGACTCAGATATTGTAACTGAAGTAGCAAAAAGGCTATCTGAAAAGAAAGGATACCTTCTCCTTCCAACACTAACATATGGAGTTTCATTTGAACATGCTCCATTTTTTAATTTGAGTGTTAGAGAATCAACTTTACGTACAGTTCTGACTGATTTGTGTTTGTCACTTTTAGCAAATAACATCAAGACAGCCTTCATAATTAACGGACATCATGGAAATCTAAAATCAATCAAAAATATCGATGCAAAACTCCAAAAACTCTCAAAAAACAAGCTCAAAGTATTTCCATTATCTTATTGGCATTTTATGAAAAGAGAATTTGATCATGCAGGATTTGTAGAAACATCACTAATGTTAGCAATTTCAAAAAATGTCAATATGAAATTGGCAAAAAAAGGATTAATCACAAATGGCATGACAAAACAACAAATTAGTAAACTTGGAAAACTAGCTAATCAATCATTTCCTAAAGCTACTAAAAATGGAATTTGGGGTGATCCTACAAAAGCTACAAAAAAAGATGGAAAGACAATTTTAGCTGAAATCATTAAAAATCTGGGAAAAAAGTGTCAAACTTGCCTTACTGAGCACAGCTCATAGTTTCACCAATGAATGTTTAATATAATCCCTCAATATCAAAGCCAATAAGTGAAATAGATGTCCGTTGATATGGCAGTAAAAGTATTGGATGAGAGTATCAGTCAAGTTGTACTGATAAAGCTCAAAGGTAACAAAACACTTAGAGGTAATCTACTTGGTTTTGACCAACACATGAACCTGCTACTCGACTCTTCAGAGGAAATTCCTGCTGAAGGCGATTCAAAAAGCCTAGGTACCATTGTAGTCAGAGGAGACAATGTAGTTATGATATCTCCTCCACCCCCACAAAATTAGGTGATTTGGGATGACTAAAGGTACAACTTCTATGGGTGGATTTACAAAGAAAAAAGTACACATTAGATGCAGAAGATGTGGTAAAAACTCACTTCACAAGCGTCATCACCAATGTGCAAGTTGTGGATTCCCAGAGGCTAAACGCAGAAAGTATTCCTGGATTAAATGGTATACATAGATGCAAGAAATTGTTCTTATTCTTAGTTCATTAGCTGGTGTAGCTACAGCTGCCGCTGTACGAAAAATGCCAAGAGACAAAAATCAATTACTTAGTCTTGGCGCTAGTTCACACATTAAAAGTCAAATTAATACTCTAAAAATTGAAAAAGATATTCTAACTAAAACAATTGCAAGACTATACCAAGCAGATACTGAATTTTCTAAAATTCAAAAAGACAAACTGTTACTAAAATATCAACACCAATTAGGAATTATTTTAGCTAAACTTGAAAAACTTGAGCAAGCAAGTAAACACCCAGACTTGGGCCCAGTAGGTGATGGTTTGATTACTTTGATGGATCAAAAATTATCAAAACTAGATGATAGATTGTATGAGTTATCATCAAAGATGGTAAGCACAAATGTTGAAACACCAAAAATAAAAGAACCAGAGATAAAAAAACAAGAATCAAAACAAAGTGTAAAAAAATCATTCAAAGATTCATTCAACTTTGAAAAATCAAAAGAAGCAAAGATTGAGCCAATTTCAATTCCTCCAACAAGACCAAGACAATCATTTGAATTAACCACTTTGACAAATATTTCAAGAAAAGAACCAAAATTCCAATCATTTGAAGAACCAAAACAGCAGATTGCAAACCCAATACCACAACCAAAGGTAATTCAACCTGAAGTAATCAAACCAAAAGAAGAGATTATTCAAGAAATTATTCAGCCACAACAAAAAGTTGAAGACAAAATTGAGATTATACAGTCAGTAGTACCAAGAGTAGAGCCAACAGTAGAAACCAAGCCTGACATTAACAAAGAAGTAGCAAAAATTACAGAACACAAGGCACTTCCAGAACCAAAACCAACAACATTAGATGATGATTTAGATGATGATGCAGATGATTTAGACAAAATCAAAGGAGACATCATGAGAGTATTATCAAAGCTTGACCAAGCAGAGGTAGAGTAATTGTCCTATGATAGTGCCATCAAGGCATTATCAAGTGATGCACTAAAATTCGTTAAAGATTATTCAATAATTGGACTAGGGAGTGGAAGAGCTGCAACTGCACTTGTAAAATCACTTTCAAGACTAATTGAATTAAAAGATTATCACATTGTTGCAATTCCAACTTCATTACAAATCAAACAAGTTGCAGAAGATGGAAGAATACCACTTGTAGAAGCTGATCAAGTAGATCACATTGATGTTGTCTTTGATGGTGCAGATCAAATTAATTCTGAAAAATTAGTAATCAAAGGTGGTGGTGGCGCTTTATTACGAGAAAATGTTTTGTTTAATCTTGCAAAAAAAGTTGTAGTCATGGCAGACAAGACAAAATTTGTAAAAAATTTCACAAGAACTGTTCCAGTAGAAGTTCATCCATTTGCTAGAACATCAGTAACAAATGCAATAAACAAACTAGGAGGAAGGGTTCAACTTCGTTCATTAGACAGAGGCTATACGTTCTTTACAGAAAATGGAAACATAATTTTAGATTGTGATTTTGGAACAATAAAGAATCCAAAAGTACTAACTCAGAAAATCAAACAAACAGCAGGAGTCTTAGAATCTGGAATCTTTCTTAGAAAGCCAGATGTAATTTACAGGGCCAAAGATAATGGCAAATTCGATATTTTATAGAAACTTAGGTTTTTTGTTTAATAACTACAAATAATGCCTTAGGCAATGGATCAAGTGTTCCGTAGTATACAGTTGGCTTGATTTTTTTGATTTCAAAGTCCTTTTCAAATGTATCTAGAACTTCTTGTTGTGAAAATCTCTGTGGTCCCTCATCATCAGGTAAACCTTTCTCTTCAATACTCATGACTTTTAGGAACAATATACCATTATCTTTTAGGATTCTCTTAATTTGATTTAGATAGTTTCCTCGTAATTCAGGTTCAAATACATGAAAACATCCTCGGTCTAAAATATAGTCAAATGCAGAATCAGAAAATGTAGAGTTTAAGATATCATCTACAACAAAATTTACATCACTTGAAAGTTGTTTGGCTTTATCTATTGCATTTTTTGATATATCAGCTCCCGTAGATTCGAAACCTAATTTAGCTAATTGAATTGCTTGAGTTCCATGACCAGTACCAAGATCTAAAAATTTTCCTTGTGTAAGATTCATTGATTTTATTTGTTGATCTAAATCAGGATCAAGATTTTTTTCATATCATGGTATTTTTTCTACATCATTGTCTTTGTAAAATGAATCCCATTCAGGTATTTTTTTGCTACTAGTCAATATTACATGTAAACAAATATCAATCAAACTTAAACTAATTTGTATTTGTATTTATTTTGATAACAAGTTAATTTTTTCTCTCAACTAGTTTACCATGACCAAGTTTTCCAATTACCTCAAAGTCATCGGCAACTATTTCTCCTCTAACAATTGTTTTAACAGGCCATCCTTTTAGATGTCTTCCCTCATACACAATGTAATCAGAAAAGCCTCCAAATAATTCAGATGTTACCTTTTTTTCTTTTTTCAAGTCTATCATAGTAATGTCTGCATCAGAATTTTTTTCTAACGTTCCTTTTTGTGGATACATTCCAAAGATTTGAGCAGCGTTTTGACTTGTAAATCGAACAAACTGTTCAAGTGATATTCTATTTTGATTCACACCATCATTGAGCAATATTGGAATCGAAGTTCCAATTCCTGGAAATCCTGCCAATGCGCCCCAAACATCATCTCCATCTAGTTTGAGTTTAAGTTGATTTGCAACGTGATCTGTACCTATAGTATCAATCAGATTTGCAGAAAGTGCCTTCCAGACTGCCTTGGAATCATTTTCTGTTCTAATTGGAGGCATAACTTTGGCAAGATATCCTTGTTGTTTTTCATAAGATAATGTCAAATAGTGAGGACATGTCTC
Organism: Candidatus Nitrosopumilus sp.; assembly: GCA_965248045.1. Lineage (GTDB taxonomy): Archaea > Thermoproteota > Nitrososphaeria > Nitrososphaerales > Nitrosopumilaceae > Nitrosopumilus. Next base: position 136,760 of record CBDFIG010000001.1, on the reverse strand, counting down.
GACAAAAATTTTCGTTCCAAGCTTTTTCTCTTCTTCAATTTGTGCTAGTGCTCGCTCTGAACCAATATGAACAAAGTATATCGCACAATCATAATCTCGTCCAAACTTTGAAACTGTCTTAATTGCTTTTGCTTCAAATTCAGGAGAACGACTTTCAGACCAAGCAAATAATCCATCTTGTTTTTTTTCTTTTGCAGTTTTAATTCCACATCCACATGATTCATAGTCTTCTGCATGAACAAGTACTGGACAACCAAGTTTAGCTGCAGCCTTTACAGTTTGTTCAACTATTTCATCAGTAACATTCACTTGAGCTTCAACAAGACGAGGAGAGTTTGGTGGCATGTCCATGTATACATGACCAACTTCGCCACCAAGATTCATGTAAATTTTAAAAGACGTAATTCCTTGTTCAACACAAAAATTCATCTCTTTGATTTGTTGCGGAGTGAAAACAGAAGCATGTATTGTATAATCAATGTAATGACTTTGAGATGATGCATCAAGTTGAGCTTGTAATGAGCTAGAAAATGGATTTTCCAATCTAAGCATTCTCATCATAGTTGTTATTCCACCAATTGCTGCAGCATGAGATTCAGTTTTTGCCGCTTCATTGATTGGAGAATACACACCATAGTGAACATGAGTATCAATGGGCCCAGGAACAGAAATCAATCCATTACCATTGATTTTGTTATCACAGGCAGAAGTGTCATTTGTAAATCCAACAATTTTTCCATCGTCAATTAGAATATTTTTGTCAACCATTCCCTGAGGAAGTATAATGTGCGAATCAGTAATCACAGTATCATACGTCATCTGAAAATTTTAGACCTGGCAGGCTATTATGCGTTGAGAAAATGAATAAAAGCTCAACTCTAAGAAGTAATTCTAGGGCCGGTGGTTTAGGGGTATAATGCCTCGTTCGCAACGAGGATGTCGAGGGTTCGATTCCCTCCCGGTCCACTCTTCTAGAAACTATTATACATAAACAAAAAAATTCAAATTTCATGGAAGTTTTTGACGGAAAAAAAGCTGCACAGGAATACATGTCAAAACATACTCTAGCATTCTCAACTCCAGAATTAACACTGATGAGATTTGCATTTTGGTTAGGAGATTCAGTTCCAGATCCAGATAACAAAGAAAAAGGAATTCCAAGAATGATGACCTTTTTGACAGAACAAGACTTTCAACCTGTTTTGATCGATGATGATAAATACGAACCATCAGGTGCAGTTAGAAGTACAGCAAATGTTGGAAACGCCTACAATGAAGAAAAAACAGATGGAAAGTTTTGCTCTGAATGCGGTACTACTCTTTCAGCGACAGCAAAATTCTGTCCTGAATGCGGCACAACACAAGAATAAGAAAATAATTTTTTGAGTTTTAATTTTATGCTTTAGATCCACACTTTGTGCAAAACTTTGCATTTGCTCTAAGTGGTGCACCACAAGAAGAACATCCATTGCCACTTTGTTGTGGTGCTGTTTGTCTTGGCATCAAAGATGGATCTGGTGATGGTAAAGTTCCAGTGTTTCCAAATGCTTCTTGTGCAGAAACAATTCCTGGTGGACCTCCACCTATTGGATTTTCTGCAGTACCTGATCTTGGGGGTTGACCCATTCCTCCTGCCATCATTCCAGGTTGACCCATTCCCGGCATCAAACCTGGAGACTGTGTGTTTCCAGAACTAGAACCAACTGATTTTTTTAATTCAAAGATTACTTTGATTGCTAGAAATTCTAATGCAGAGTATGCTACTGTATAATCACCAAGTTTTTGAAAGAATTCTTTGTCACTTAGTTGACCTTTTTTGTACATATTGTTAGTGTCTAGAAATGATTCATAGTATCCTTGAGATTCATCAAACAAGCTTTGTAGTTTATCAAATAGCATGTTTAGTGTATCTACTTCACCAAATGACATGTTCTATCTTCATTTTTGGAATATTAATTACTTTAGAATTAGAAATTCAGATGAATACTTAACAGGCTCGTAGTCTATCGTTGAATTTGTTATTCATATCTTTAGGTTCAGCTAATTTATGAAAACAAAGAATTTAGAATCTAATCTTCCTTGTTTTTTTCTGATTCTTTTTCTTTTGCCTTTTCTCTAACACTTTTCATGATACAGAATTTGCTTAGAATTTCCATTAATCCCATGATTGTTTTTGATAATTTATCGACATAAGTGTTTAGGTCAAATATTTTTGCAAGAATCAACAGATTATGAATATTCTAAATTTTGCTGTGTTTCCTAACATGACTGGTTCATCCAATTAATCTCACCACTCAAGCTTTAGATCAGAGATATTTCTGACATTTTATGAAACGTAATTGGAAAAAATACAATAAATCACTAGTCAGACGTGGAGAAATCATGTTCTCTTTTGATGCAATGGAACAATAAAGTACAGAACTCAAAGAGATGAATCATAACAAAGAAGGACACACAGGTACGTTTATCCTGAATCATTCATGGAAGCATCAGGTATTACCATCTCTATCCACATCTGCCATTCAGACAAACAGAAGGCCTGATAAAATCACATCTAAAAGAAAAATCAAAAACTCCAACGTATTCTGCCATTTGGAAAAGAGTCAACAAGTTACAATCAAGATGAATCCCAAACTGGGAAAGGACATTGTAATTGCAACTGATAGTACCGGAGTCAAGGTTCAGACAGAGTCAATGGATGAGACAAAAATGGCAGAAACGACGAGGATTCTTGAAAATTCATGTGGCAGCAGGTGTAAGATCAAAACAGATAACAGGTTTGGAAATTACAGATGACAAGTCACATGACTCAAAATCTTTTGTATCTCAGGTACAGCAATCAAAAAAGTTTGGAAACGTAATCAAAGCACTAGCTGATGGCGCATACGATACCAAAGATGATTTCTCATATTTGTATCATGATAACATAACTCCAGGAATCAAGACAAGAAAGAATTCATCTGTAAACACTGACTGTTATCCCAGACGAAAATCTGTCCTAGCTCAAATTTTCAACTATGAATTGTGGAAAGCTAGCGTTAGCTATGGGGATAGATGGTGGATTGTAGAATCTGTATTTTCAGCATTCAAGCGAATGTTTGGCGAACATGCAACATCGCACAAGAGAGAAAACATGATTCATGAATTAAAAATGAAAGTTTGTTTGTACAATAAGATGATTGTAATGCAATAGAATCTGAGATGATTTATTTGATTAGATGGTGTTGATAATTATTTTGGGTTGGGAAACAAAGCATCAGGATATGCTCCTAGTCCACCAACTACAAAAAACATTCCTCCTGGTGATGAGTATATGAAGTTATATTATTCATTAAACTTTCCCAATAAACCACACGTTGCAATAATTCCCAGTCCTGATTCATATGATAAAGTAAGAAAGCACATCATTCCAGTACAAGAAAGTATTATGATGTGGGAGTCATCCCTTGAGGGCAAATTTGGAGGTAACTGGGATGTTAGTTTTGAAGTGGTAAAGCCTGGTAGTCCATATTTTGAATCAAAGCCTGATGTTATTGTAAACCTAGTTTCACATGATGATCATGTAGAGTGTATTGATGAATATTATGGTGTAGCATTAATGCAAAAATCAAAGCCTGTGCAAACGTTTGTTTGTTCAACAAGTCTAGGGTATTCAAGGTCTAATGTAGATGTTTCAGCTACTGCTGCACATGAGTTTATTCATGCAGTTGGCTTGGGGCATACATTTAACAAATCTGGAGATTTGATGTGTAGTGTTGAAGATAACAAGGCAACATGCAACAATTTGTATTCAAAATCAAAAACCCCATCTAACTTGAATTTACAAGCTGTTGCAGAAATTTATGGTAAAGATGGTTATTCAAATCCCAACAACAATGTAAGATATGAAAGTAAGTTTTCTTTAGATAATAATAATTCCCATAATGATAATTCTTACTATGAGGATTACAGTTACACACCACCTGCATCAACATCTAACAAGTGTGACTATACTGACTATACATACGACACTACAATAAATAATGAAAAACTAGATTCTGGATGGTACACTTGGTGGACATTATGTACTGATTATACCATTGATTACCATTTTTCAACAGATGATGAGTATAACGGGTTTATGATTTTCGTGTTGCCCCCAGAAACTAATGTAGATAATTTTATAGATAATCGTGATGGTAAATATTACACATGTGAAGAATATGAAAAGACATGGATTTCAAAGAGTAGCACATGCAACATTGCTCCAGGCTCTAGTATTGTGATACACAACTATGGAGATAATACCATCTGGGTGAATGGGTGGATCAGAAATTAAAGCATATTTGGATATATTAAGACATACTTGGAACATGTTGCATATGGATAATAGTGAATTAAAAGAGTATTTGGATAACAAATTTTCAAAAATTGAAAGTGAGGTATCAGAATTAAAGAATCAAGTTGGCATTAATTGCACTAAATTGGATAGTATGAGTGATGAATTAGGTTATGTAAAATCTGGATTAGTAAATGTACAAACAGATGTAAGTAATTTGAAAGTGGATGTAAGTAGTGTAAAAACAGAGGTAAGTAGTGTAAAAACAGAGGTAAGTAGTGTAAAAACAGAGGTAAGTAGTGTAAAAACAGAGGTAAGTAGTGTAAAAACAGAGGTAAGTAGTGTAAAAACAGAGGTAAGTAGTGTAAAAACAGAGGTAAGTAGTGTAAAAACAGAGGTAATTGGTTTGCACGCCAAGATAAATGGAATGGATACAAAACTAGATGATATTATAGAGATTGTTGCTTTGTTTCCCAACCCAAAATAATTATCAACACCATCTAATCAAATAAATCATCTCAGATTCTATTGCATTACAATCATCTTATTGTACAAACAAACTTTCATTTTTAATTCATGAACCATGTTTTCTCTCTTGTGCGAGGTTGCATGTTCGCCAAACATTCGCTTGAATGCTGAAAATACAGATTCTACAATCCACCATCTATCCCCATAGCTAACGCTAGCTTTCCACAATTCATAATTGAAAATTTGAGCTAGGACAGATTTTCGTCTGGGATAACAGTCAGTGTTTACAGATGAATTCTTTCTTGTCTTGATTCCTGGAGTTATGTTATCATGATACAAATATGAGAAATCATCTTTGGTATCGTATGCGCCATCAGCTAGTGCTTTGATTACGTTTCCAAACTTTTTTGATTGCTGTACCTGAGATACAAAAGATTTTGAGTCATGTGACTTGTCATCTGTAATTTCCAAACCTGTTATCTGTTTTGATCTTACACCTGCTGCCACATGAATTTTCAAGAATCCTCGTCGTTTCTGCCATTTCTGTCTCATCCATTGACTCTGTCTGAACCTTGACTCCGGTACTATCAGTTGCAATTACAATGTCCTTTCCCAGTTTGGGATTCATCTTGATTGTAACTTGTTGACTCTTTTCCAAATGGCAGAATACGTTGGAGTTTTTGATTTGGATGATAAATGTGATTTTATCAGGCCTTCTGTTTGTCTGAATGGCAGATGTGGATAGAGATGGTAATACCTAATGCTTCCATGAATGATTCAGGATAGATGTACCTGTGTGTCCTTCTTTGTTATGATTCATCTCTTTGAGTTCTGTACTTTATTGTTCCATTGCATCAAAAGAGAACATGATTTCTCCACGTCTGACTAGTGATTTATTGTATTTTTTCCAATTACGTTTCATAAAATGTTAGAAATATCTCTGATCTAAAGCTTGAGTGGTGAGATTAATTGGATAAACTAGTCATGTTAGGAAACACAGCATCACAGAATGTGCATGATTTCTTTGGTTTGGCAGATGATTTCTAGGTAGCCTTAAGTATATATCAAAATTAATCTTCCAGCAAAAAATGTGGTGTTAATTCTGGTGAACGTTTTTAGGTACGGTCAATAAAATAACAATACAATGGGAATTACACAAGTTTCAGATACAAAATCTTGGCAAGTCGATGTGATAAACTCTGACATTCCTGTGTTTGTAGACTTTTGGGCCGAATGGTGTGGTCCATGTAGAATGGTTGGCCCAGTAGTTGAAGAATTGGCAAACGACTATAACGGCAAAGTAAAATTTGTCAAGGTTAATGTTGATGAATCCAATGAATTGGCATCAAAATACAATGTCTTTAGTATTCCAACCTTAATCATCCTCAAAAAAGGTGAAATAGTTAGCCAACAAGTAGGCGCTGCTTCTAAAGAATCATACAAAAGTATGATTGATAGAGCACTGACATAAATCAAAAATACGTTTTTCTTCTTTTTGTTTTACTAACAACTGTTCATGATTTATTATACCCCAATTTAACCAAGTTTTAGAAAGATATGTCATACGACAGAGAAAGAGAAATGTTTGACGCAAAATGCGGCGACTGTGGAAATGATTGCCAAATTCCATTCAAACCAAAAGAAGACAGACCTGTTTATTGCAGAGAATGTTTCCAAAAACATAAACCAGAACCAAGAAGTGGTGGAGGTAGATCTGGTGGCTATGGTGGAAATAGAGGCGGTTCCAGATTTGGTCGAAGAGATGACCGACCACGAGAAATGTTTGACGCAAAATGCGGCGACTGTGGAAATGATTGCCAAATTCCATTCAAACCAAAAGAAGACAGACCTGTTTATTGCAGAGAATGTTTCCAAAATCACAGACAAAATTAATAGACTGTTTTGAGTAATCCTCAAAACTTCGAAATTTTCTCAATTAAAATTTAATGCTTTGTTTCCCAACCCAAAATAATTATCAACATTATCTAATCAAATAAATCATCTCAGATTCTATTGCATTACAATCATCTTATTGTACAAACAAACTTTCATTTTTAATTCATGAACCATGTTTTCTCTCTTGTGCGAGGTTGCATGTTCTCCAAACATTCGCTTGAATGCTGAAAATACAGATTCTACAATCCACCATCTATCTCCATAGCTAACGCCAGCTTTCCACAATTCATAGTTGAAAATTTGAGCTAGGACAGATTTTCGTCTGGGATAACAGTCAGTGTTTACAGATGAATTCTTTCCTGTCTTGATTCCTGGAGTTATGTTATCATGATACAAATATGAGAAATCATCTTTGGTGTCATGCACCATCAGCTAGTGCTTTGATTACGTTTCCAAACTTTTTTGATTGCTGTACCAGAGATACAAAATGATTTTGAGTCATGTGGCTTGTCATCTGTAATTTCCAAACCTGTTATATGTTTTGATTTTACACCTGCTGCCACATGAATTTTCAAGAATCCTCGTCGTTTCTGCCATTTCTGTCTCATCCATTGACTCTGTCTGAACCTTGACTCCGGTACTATCAGTTGCAATTACAATGTCCTTTCCCAGTTTGGGATTCATCTTGATTGTAACTTGTTGACTCTTTTCCAAATGGCAGAATACGTTGGAGTTTTTGATTTTTCTTTTAGATGTGATTTTATCAGGCCTTCTGTTTGTCTGAATGGCAGATGTGGATAGAGATGGTAATACCTGATGCTTCCATGAATGATTCAGGATAAACGTACCTGTGTGTCCTTCTTTGTTATGATTCATCTCTTTGAGTTCTGTACCCCATTGTTCCATTGCATCAAAAGAGAACATGATTTCTCCACGTCTGACTAGTGATTTATTGTATTTTTTCCAATTACGTTTCATAAAATGTCAGAAATATCTCTGATCTAAAGCTTGAGTGGTGAGATTAATTGGATAAACTAGTCATGTTAGGAAACACAGCACAGCAAAACACAGCAATCTCGAGTACCATCGATTCATGGGTTCAAATCCCATCCCTGACGGGTTTATAATGTAATAATTGGCGTGATCTTTAAAAAGTTTCACTCTTTCTTCATTCTGCCATGATATTTTTCCTTCAGTGCTCTGTTTTTGGGCTTGCTTCTCAATCTGGTACTACAGCATGGACAGTTGGTTCCCTCCCATGTGATGTAAATATTGCACATACTACATCTTTTCTTGTTTTTGCCATAGTTTGTGCCATCAGGGGATCGAGTGGAGTGATACTTTGCACATCTTTTGTTGCAGCTAGTCATTTCTCTTCTCTGCTAGTTCCTTGAGAATATCGCCATGGCATGACTTTGGAGCACACCAGCACCCTAAAACCTTGTTTCTTAGTTCTGGCAGATCTGCAATTAATTGTGGTTGAGTCAGAATCCATCTGCGATATTTTTGTATCACTTGCTTTCTGTTTCCGTCTGGTCCAATGGTATATGGATTACCCCATTTACTTGCCCTGTCAATTAAAATATCATATCTCTCTTTTTTGTTGTGAACTATTCTGATCATTACAGTTATTCTCTGCTAGAATTTTACGAGTCGTTAAGAAAAAAAGTAGACCTCATGCAATACACATGTCCTTACATTTGCAGAACTTGCATCTTGCATAAAGTTTACCAGTTTTCATGATTTTTTTTGTGTTTGGGATGCGATTTTTTAGAACATGCCCGCAAACACATTTTTCACTTCCAGTGAGGTATGTTTCTTGATTATTTGTACTCATTGTAAATTTTCTTTAAGAATTTCTCTTAGAGGTTTTATTAAATCCCAATAACCATCCGCTTCACTTCCAAATTATTTTATGGAATTCTCTGCCAGATTAGTTATCTTCAACTGATCCTAAAACTAACCATTTAGACAAATTTTGATGATCATTTGGATCTATGAATAACAACATTGTGTTGTTTTCATGTTCAAAGAAATAACTGATTCACAATGGAATGCCCTCAAAGCACATCTTCCAAAACCAGCTGCAACTGGCAGACCAAGATGTGACGACCGTACGACAATCAATGCAATAATTTTTGTGCTAATCACTGGATGCAGGTGGATTGACCTGCCTGCCAAGTATGGTTCCAAATCATCTGCACATAGAAGATTCCAATATCTGCAACAGAAAGGGATTTGGAAGAAGATTCTAAAATCTACAATCAAATCTGCACGCAAACAAGACAAGATCAATCTGCAATACATATCAGCTGACTCCTTATCAATTCCTTCCAGAAAAGGGGGGATGAAATAGGATATGACGGTTTTAAGAGGATTACAGGCACAAAGATACACATTGCAGTGGAATCAAACGGACTGCCAGTATCAATTGTAACAGGCCCTGCAAATGTTCATGACAGTACAAGATTCATCGATGTGATGGAATCCATTTCAGATTTTGTAGGCGATGGTTCCATCAAACAAATTATCTCGTGTTTTGCAGACAAGGGTTATGACAGTACAGCCATTAGAGAATACCTGAAGAACAGAGAAATTGTTTCACGTATTCCGTTTAGAAAAAATGGTAAATCACCAAAAATCAAATCATACAAGAAATACAATTCAGTTAGTTACGTGAGACTTGGGCATAACTAATTCAATTTTTTAATCAATTTCTCAAATTATTCAAATGAAAAAAGCCAAGGATCTCTACAATATTATTTCATCATATCATGAATGTAAAAATCCCCAGCAATATTATATCTGAATCATTTCTTATTGGTGTTTTGTATCTGGTTGGAACATTATCTTTGTATGAAGACATTCTAAAACGTGGCAGACCATATGTCTACCCAACTGTATTAATGGTGCAATTGTACATTATAAAATCATGGATGAGAATTCCAAGCAACAATACGTTTCATTATTTTCTTTCAATCAAATGTAACAATGACAAACTGCTCAAGGTTTGCAGACTAACACAAATCCCAGACAGACGTACCATTGACAGAAGATTTCAGAATCTTCCAATTACACAGATGATCAGCAATATGGGAAACCTGTTTGTTTCAGAAAAACCAGTAGAGAATAAATCCGCATCAGTTGATAGTTCCATGCTAAAAGCTGCAGGTCCAGTATGGCACAAATCAGACATGAAGAATAGTCGTTTACCAATTTCAGGAATTGATACAGATGCCAAATGGGGCTATTCCAAATCAAAGGGTTTGGGTATTTGGATACAAATTACACATAGTTGTGTACTGGTAAACTAATTGTTCCATTGTCAGCTAATCTCGGCACTGCAAATGTTCATGACAGTCAAATGTATTGCACACTAGTTGAACCACTTTCAGGATTAGTCAAGAATATTCTATGTGATCCTGCATATGATGATTCCAAATTATATCATTTTAGCAGCAAAAAACATCTCAGATTGATTACTCCAATAAAGCAATACCCGCATACTCCGCCAGAAAGAATTAATCTTGTAGAGTTTTACAATTCTGTGATTGGTCAAGAGTTGTACAGGGATAGAAGAATCTCAATTGAACCACTCTTTGAGATACTAAAAAGTACGTTTAGAATTGGCATATTGCCAGTAAAAGGATTTGATAATGTCAAATCATTTGTGTTGATTTGTGTGCTGGTGTATCAGTTGGCAGTGTACTACAACTGTGTAATTGGCAATGAGAATCCAAGAGTTGTAAGAAGAATGCTTTGCTGTTAAATGATTTTATTTTTGTGAATCATTATGCCCAAGTCTCAGTTACGTTGTGGAGAGATTCTTTGCGTGGCTCAAGAATGGTTTTCACAGGACTAGAATCAGATATGAAAAGAACTGTGAGAGATATCTTGGGTTTGTATACCTGGCATCAATTGTGATGTATTGGAGAGTATTGGGATGAGTTCATCATATCCTCTATCTAGTAACATTTCAACTGATGATTCATTTACACAAGCTGGAGTGTTTCATGGAGATTCCATTAGTATTTTGGAGTCTCTGCACTGTATTTCATTTAGAGGTATTCCGTTTTGGAATTGTTTGCGTGGAGAATCATTTCTGCATGAATAAAAATATAAACTGCAAACAAATTAGAAATAAAATTGACACCAGATTATACTAGAAACTATCACACCATGGCAACTGATTTAATCAATGCAGGAATGGGAGATATTGGAAGACTGGAATTTATCCTGGAATGTCTTCATAAAAACAAGCCCCTGTACAATACTGATTCAAAATATCTCAGAGAAAAATATGATACATTTCAGACAAAACTAGAGATACTATCAGGCAAGAAAAAGACTGCAAAGACATTACTCTCTGATAACACACTAGATGAAATTGTAGACAAGGCACTATCTAAACCAGCAAAAGACACAGAATATATCATGCCTAAAAAGAAATCGTTTTTTGCAAGAATGTTCAGAAAATAGCATTCCAACTAGTTTCTCAAAAATTTACTTGTCCCTTTCTCACACGTTCATTAATTATCCTGGAATAACTAACAGACCTACTCTCTGTTTGTATTCTCTAGAATTACTTGATTTACCCAATTTGCTGAAAAACCTGCAGAATATCTAAACCACCTGTGAATTGGAAGTGACAAGTTACCTGTGAATGTAGATGATTTTGCGGAATCCTGCTTTAATTTAGAAACAATGTCTGTTTTCATCATATTGGGTTTAATTTACTCTTTAAAACATTGTCTGATGAGATAATTCCTAGTCTTCCACTCTTTGGGAGATCGTAGAGGCCATCAAGGCCATACTCCTCAAAACGATCAATCCATTTTCGTACCCAGTTTGTACAGCGGTGCAATGTTTGTGCAGTGTGTTCCAATTCCTTGCCATCCTTTAGAATCATCAGCACTGCAAGTATCCTTACTGCAACCTTGGAGTTTTCTTTCTTGTATGCTGCTTCAAGGGATTCTAGATTGTTCATGCATCTCATTGTGTTAACTGATCAAAAAGTTTTTTGTTTTGGAATTATTTGATTCACGAACTTTGTCTCTTCACCATAAGTTAAATTATAGTTCTTTAAATTCAAGATTTATTTATTCAATCGAAGCATTGTAAAACATTATGAAGGTAATCTCTTGATTTTCAAATCTAAAAACTATATGCCATCCATAAGCTGGAAAGAATAATTTCTTGTTTACCACTTCCTCACAAGTGGTAATGTTATCAATACAAGATGGATCTTGTTGATCTGCAATCCATTCACATAACCTTCTGATTCTATGAGATGCGAGAGGATTTTTTAGGTTGACAATTTTTTCATTGAATATATCTGAATATTCATAAGGTCATCTAGTCATATCCTTAAAACAACGTTATTCTTTAATGCCCAATTTTCTGATGTTCTTCATACCTAATTTTTGGAGAACGTCATAAGTAGCTACATACTCTGCATCTTTTTCTGTCCAGCCACATGGTGCAGTAGTAAAATTCATTTCTTCAGACATTGTAATTTTACAAAATCTAATACTAATAAATATAATTATCATTTTCATAGACAAGAACATGATCTTATTTTTATTTGTGGACTAGAAATAGAGGTATAGTACTGCCTAAAATCCCATCAATTGACTTTTTACGCCTAAAATATCAACCGAAAGATAACAGTCAATTTTCCCACCTAGGAGGTAACAGTACCTCATTTTGCATTAATAAATTGTACTTTGCATTTTCTACAAATTGATAGTCGTTGATTAGTGCCTATTTTCAATCCAGTTTTTTCTTTTTCTTGCATTTCTTGACTTGTGAAATAATTGTGAGTTAATTTTCTAGTACAGTGTGGGCAAGATTCTAAAGAATGAAAATTAGATTCAGTTGATATAATTTGGATTCGTTCTTTAGACATCAAAGTACCACCCACTAACACCATCGGGGTAATAATCATAATTCGGATCTCCTGTAGCTTCTATTAGGTAATTGTCTTGACCATCATCTACAGACAAAATAACATGATTAACAGTTTGAGCATCTAATGGATTATCACTATCCATGTAGACATATTGAATATCCCAATTTTTTGTATGACTAGATGACTTTAACATTTCTGCAATTAATATAACTAAATCTTCACAATCACCACCTTGTCTAACCAATGTTTCTAATGCGTATCTACCTTCACTTTCTTTATTCACATCTGAATCATAAACTGTCATTTGTGACACAATATACCAAACTTCCCAAATAAAATCACGATTAGATTCTGAATTATCATAAAGTTCGTCTATACAACAATCAAAACTAGTACCCTTGACAAATCCTTCTAGATTAGTTGTAGTTATTCTTTGTCCATCAAGATTAAGATAAGTTGGTTTAGAGTGTGTGGATTTGTAATCACTATGAATTTTTAAGTCTTCATAAGATTTAAAATCCCAATTAATGCCATATCTATTTCCTTTTGAATCTTGAATAGTCCATTTTATTTTGGTTTTATCAATTTCAGTTCTAGGTTTGAATGCCTCATCATACACCTGTTTGTAATCATCCACCAATTCATTATAATTATCAATTTGTTTATCATATGTTTTATCCAAAACATTGTAATCATCCACCAATTCATTATAATTATCAATTTGTTTATCATATGTTTTATCCAAAACATTGTAATCACCCACCAATTCATTATAATTATCAATTTGTTTATCATATGTTTTATCCAAAACATTGTAATCATCTACCAATTCATTGTAATCACCAACTTTATCATTAAATTTATCATTAGAATCTAGTAGTTTTTCATAGTATTCATAAGTCTGATCTTTCCAGTGTGTTGATTTTGATTCTAAATTAGAAACCTCATTATTCAAAACATCAATTTTATGTTTTTGTGTATCGTATAACTTTAATATTTTAGATACTTTTAATTCTAATCTTTCAATCTCATTTTTTAATTCTTCATTCTCATCAAACAATAGATTGTATTTTTTTTCCCAGCCTCCAAAATCCCAAAATGCATATGCAGGAGTTATAATAGTTACAGAAAACATGACACTCAAAATAAATGAAAAGAGAATTAGATTATTCATAAGCGATTGTAAATAAAACAGGTTATTAAAATTTGGTTTGGGGTACACTGTTAAATCTCAGGAGCTTTTCAACTGAGTGTTAAATTAGAGACTTTTGCTGTTAAGTTAGGTGCTTTCGTATTGAAAAAATAACTGGAATTTTTAATTATTGTTTTTGTAAATCTTAGAATCCTCTTTAAGTAAATCCTCTAGCATATCAATTAGTTGAGGTGTATTCCATATACCGCCTATGGATTCCACTTTAAGAAATTCTATGGTTTCCTTTGGTCTTTTAACTATTTCTTGATCTGATACTTCTATACCTAACATGACGATTCACTGAATAAAATTATGGTAATGGTTCATGTCCTCTTTTATATCCTGAAAATTTACGATATTCGTAATCAGTTAGTGGTGTTTGACATCCGCATTTACAAAATGTTTTCATGATTTTGATAAATTTCACACATACAAAAAGTTTAGGAAACTAGCTTGAGCCAACAACTGTCTTTTCCATTTTCTGAAACAATTTTCCAGTAGACTGACTGATAAATGAACTGACTTTTGAATTTCCACAGTATACGATATTTGACATCACTAGACCCAAACCAAAATTCCATGAAAAGAATGGTTGGTAGTTGGGAATTATTGCTACAGTTCTAGTTAGTGTGGTTTTGACATTATTCAATTGATGGATTTATTTTAAAACATCTTGTGATTTTCTTTGTATGACGAATTCTAACTTCTTTTGTCAACAATTCATCACTATCCTTTTTAACAAAAGTCAGTCATTGGTATATCATGGCTAAAAGATACAACTCTCCAATTACTTACCGATTAAAGGAAATTCCAATCAGGCAGATAAAAATATGGAAGGATGCCCAGGCAAGAAAACTGGACCGTGCGGGAATTGCAGAGCTTGCTCGTTCCATAAAGAATGAGGGACTGCAGAATCCGCCAATGGTCCAGAGAGATGGAAAGAATTCTTACCTGCTAATGTCCGGCCAGAGAAGACTGGCTGCACTGAAGAGACTTGGTGCAAAAAAGATACCTGCGCTATTACTGAATAACAGTACGAAATATGACTTGGAGGATGCAAAGGCAGCATCAGTTGTAGAGAATCTGCATCGCAATAAAATGAACACAAAGGACATGACGGCAGCCTGTGTGTTTTTGGCATCATCAGTTGGTAAAGCAAAGGCTGCACGCTCCCTGGGGATATCATCAATTACTTTGAAGAAATATCTGGGATTTGCAGCAGTTCCCGATAGATTGAGACAGTTTGTACCAAAGGAACTATCTCGTGATGATTGTACTAGATTGTATCAGATTATCCCAAATGTGCCAAAAGCGGTATCCATTGCAGAGAGAATCATTTCACTGGACCAGAAACTGAGAAGGGAATATCTCAAGGCTTTGAGTCGTTCTCCAAAGTCATCACATCTTAAACTGCTGAAAAAGGCAAAGAGCGGGTTACTCCAACAGAGAGTTACCATTTTGTTGAATAAGGGTAATGCCAAGAAACTGCGCAGTTTGGCTATGAGGAAAGATATGGAATCTGTTGAAATGGCAGATGAGATACTGTCAAGTTATTTGAAGAGAAGATAGAGTTAGGCATAAAATAAGATGATTTTAGTAAATGAAAATAAGGAAAATGTACAGTTAAATGACGTTTTGATAAAACTCAGATATGAGTTCAGAACTTAGACTTAAAAAATTAAGAGGTTCTGGAGGCTACGTTATGGCCACTGTCACTGATGAACAACAGATGAAAGGAAATCTAGGCGGTCCTGATCTGTTTTTGGCACCAATTGGGAGATTAGATGCTGAAAAAATTACTAAACATTTCTGTAATACTTGTGAAAAAGAGTTTGAAGGCGCTCCAAAAATAGAATTTGAGAATCCTAATGAAGAAGTTGCAGAAAATCTAATTCTTGCAGAAAGAGGACAATACATTTGTAATTCATGTAATTCGGCATTAGCAGAATATAGAGAATTTAAAAAATCAGATGAAGCAAGAGAAGTTGGAAGTGCAAAACCATTAGAACCTCAAGATGCACCACAACAAGTTGTAGAACCTGCAACACAACCTCCACAAGAAACAGCTACACAACCAGGTCCAGCAACTTCAGTTAGTTCTATTGAAGGAAGAACAGTATTTGATGAAAACGCTAACAAGATTGGAATAGCAAAACAAGTAGCAGAACCTGCAACAGAAAATACACCAGAAACAGCTACACAACCATGTCCAGCAACTTCAGTTAGTTCTATTGAAGGAAGAACAGTATTTGATGAAAACGCTAACAAGATTGGAATAGCAAAACAAGTAGGTATTGATTCTACACAATCAATGGTTCTAGTATTAACTAAAAGTGATGGTACTGAAGGCAGTATCCCATGGAGTAATATCAAAAAGGTTGGGGAAGTAATTCTTCTAGGAAATCCAGAAGCTACTGCTCAACTAGGAAAATGCTCTAATTGTGGATTTGGAAATAAAGAAGGCTCCAAATTCTGTGAAGAGTGTGGAACCAAGCTCTAATAGCTAACAAATTTAATCAATGAATATAGGCGATGACATAATTGGCAAAAAGATCAATCTCAAAGGGAGTTATCAAAGATATCATTATTGTTGCCGTAGGAGTTTTAGTAATTTGGATAGGTCTTCAAGTAGCATTTGGAACACAAAATCCGTTTTACGTAGTTGCAAGTGGAAGTATGATTCCAGAGTTAAAAGTATACGATGTTTTGATAGTTCAAGGACACGAGCCTTTTGAAGATATTGAGATAGGAGACGTTATTGTATTTAATCGACCATCAGACCATAACAGAGTAATTGTTCATAGAGTTGTATCAATTATTGATGAGAGTCCTAAAACAATCAGAACTCAGGGAGATGCAAATCCAGCATCAATTCCTGGAACTGACTTTCCAATTACTGCAGAAGAATACATAGGAAAAGTAGTGTATACACTTCCACAAGTAGGATATATTACACAGTTACTAAAACCACCAATAAACTATATCATAATTGCAGTTATAGTAGGTGTAATGATTGTAAAACAAATGGCAAAGAGGAAAAGTGGAAAAGAATTCACATTAACAGATCCATTAGAATCAGAAAATGAAGATACTAGTGAACTACCAGAAATTGATAAGATAGAAAAAGATTCTGAATATTCAGAACACGTAGAAAAATCAGAAAGCGTAGATGAATTAGAAGTTGGGGAAGAAACAAAGAGTAAAGAAGAATTAGAAAATATAGAAGAATCATTAGAAGAGATAGATGAATCTGTAAAGGATGAAACAGATGAGAAAACATCTAAGAAAGATAACAAAGAGTAAATCTGCTAAAATTCAGGCAAACAGGTTCACATATGCATAGATGAAAAGCAATAGATCGTCCTGTTTGCTTGGTAATATTATTACGTCAAATTTACTAAAAAGGGATACTGAGAAATTGTTAGTTTCAAGAGTAGAATCACTTATCAGTTAGCGTAAAATAAAATTTCTAATTGAAGTATCTGGCTATTTTTTCAATATTGCTTCTAGTTAGTACAGCCTACGCACAAACTCCTTTTCGTGATACTGCAGGCTTGACAAAAAATGGAATATTGTATTATACAAGATTATTCAGAGTAAAAATTCAGAAGCATTACTTCCTTCATCAGTAATTTTTATCCATCTGTTTCGTCCAATCTTTTCTACCTTAACAAATCCCCATTCCTCTAATGGTTGAATGATATTTTTATCAAGACTGGTAAATCTAACCATAGAACGATTCTCTTCATCTTTAGGATTAACAGAAATTAAATTATTTTGTTCTGTAAATTCTGCCATCATCTTTTTTGTTATTTTTCCACCATTATCTTGAATAATTCTCAGCGCATCAACTAATTTCAAATCAGGAATTTTAATTGAATAAGGTGGGATGTCTTGAATTTCTTTAATTCCAGTAGACAAGGGTTTGTTACTTTCAAAACCAGGATAATTTTTGGCCTCTACATAAAACGGATGAATATTAGACTCATCATTGAACATCATACAAGCCATCATTGTTCCGATGGCCTGAATCTTACTACCTGATGCTAAATTGACATAAATTTCATTTCCATTTTCTTTTTGTACGATATTTTTTACAGTACGAATAATTTGAAACAACTCTCGCCTATTATGAGATTCTTGCACAACTTCAATTCCAGATTTTTCTAATTGCTTTGTAATTTTTGCAATAAAAGGACCTGCTTTGTCATCACTTTTGTTTTCATGAATCAATAGCCATACCTTGTCGGCTTTTTCTTGTTTTGCAGGAAGTACAATTCTATCAATTTCATATCCTACGGGGGCAATTTGTATACGTAATTTAGCAATTTTAGCCATAATAGTATCTATAGTATGTATACTATGTACATGCCATATAATAATTTTCTACACATAAATTAATTCATGAATCAAACACAAAACATAGCACTTGACTCCTGTGTCGTAATTGACATTATGGAGAAACCAAAAGTAGCCTCTGAACTCAAAGCCCGTCTTAGAGGCAAATCAATTAAGATCATTCTTTGTGATGTTGTATTAGAAGAAGTAAATTGTGTACGGGGTTACTTGCCTGAAAAAGTAATTGCCAAAGTTTCTTCTTTGCTAGGAAGACAAATTGAACTATCTGAAATTAATGAAGACGATGTTTCAAATGCTCAGCAAATAACAAATCAATTTCAAATTTGTCATAATGGAGATAACAAAATCTTGAGTTTATGTAAAGCAAGAGACTTTGTTCTGATAACATTTGATAGAATGCTTCTCAAGGCAAGTCAATTTGTTGGAATCGCAGCATTTCATCCATCAACGGTAGGAGGAATTTAAGATGAAACCTACAATGTATCCAAAAATAATTCGAGAGTTTGATGATCATGATGAACCAATGATTTATGGGGGAAGAAATTGAAATTAACACAAATCCTGCCAAAGTTCCTTGCAAAGTCATATCAGGAAGAAGATTTGAGGAGAGCAGAAGTCAATTTACAATACCATAAAGGAATGGTTAGTGTGTTTGAAGAACGCATTGCAGAAGGAGATATTGAACTTGAACGATTAAAAGGAACAAAAAAATGAGTGATCTAGAATCATGTCCTAGATGTAGTAGTGTAGATACCTGTGAAATTACGTATGGATATCCTACAGATGAAGAAAAATATCTTAAATTAGTTGCAGAAAAGAAAATATTCCCTGGAGGATTTACTGTAAAGTCAGATAGTTCAAAAAGATATTGCAATACCTGTCAAAACAAGTGGGGACTAGCAAATTTAGAGAAAACAGATTTTTTTGATTTTAAAGAAGAATTCAATGTTAAGGTGATTTATAATCAGAGTCTATTATCAAAAATTCTTTTTTGGATATTCACTGTAACAGTAGGATTTGTAAATCCTTTGTTCAGTATTGGATTGATAATTTTGTATTATTTACCTGGAATAATTCAAAGTGCTTACCAAACAAACACAGAATATACCGAGAATGTGATGAAATCATGTTCTAAAGATATCTTGGAGGACATGAAATAATGTCTAAACAAGTAGATTCTCACAAAAAGAGTCTAAGTGAAGCATTTGTCAATTCATTTGGCGGTTATCCTATAGGATATGGAATAGGAATTGTAATTTTACCACTATCTATGGGTTGGATCCAAAAAGACCCACTTGTTGCAAATTTGTTAATCACTTTTGTTTATGCTACAGTTTCATTTGCTAGAAGTTATGTTTTGAGAAGAACTTTTGAGAAATATGGAATAGATGATAATTTTATAAAAATTGGTTTGAAACTAGTTCATAGAATCAAAGTCTATTTTAGAAATCGACGATCCTTCTTTTATAGACATTTCAAGGATGGGAACATATGACAAACATTACTTTTCACGGAGGAGTAAAAGATATCGGAGGAAACAAATTCCTTGTAGAAGATAAAGGAACTAAACTCTTCATGGATTTTGGAATGAGTTTTAATGAAGAAGGTAAATTTTTCTCTCAATTCATGGGACCAAGAACATCAAACAGCCTCAATGACATGTTTGAGTTAGGAATATTGCCTAAAATCAAGGGATTGTATCGAAGAGATTATGCAAAGCACATGGGTTTTGGTGGAAGTGAAGAAACAGAAATTGATGCAGTGTTACTCACTCATGCACATGTAGATCATTGTGCATACATTCCATATATAAGAGAAGATATTCCAATTTACTGTTCAGAAGAATCTAAACTAATCATGCAAAATTTTGATGAAACTGGAAGTGATCAATATCTAACTATGAAAGAAAGATTCAAGGTATATGAAAATAACAAAGGAGAAATCAGCAGAGCTACTGGAGATAAAGTTACAATTCCTAGAACCATCAAAGTTTTTCAAAGTGGAAAAAAGTTTTCAGTTGATTCAATAGAGGTCAATCCACTTCCAGTTGATCATTCTATTCCAGGGGTTCATGCTTTTATTTTAGATACTTCTGCAGGCTCTATTGGAAATACTGCAGACTTGAGATTTCATGGAAGAAGATCAAATGATACTGAGAATTTTGTTAAAGCATGTAAAGATTCAGATCTTGATTTGTTACTTTGTGAAGGAACTAGAATTGATAAACCTGAATCAATGACAGAATATGATGTTGAAACCAAAGTTGAAGAAATTATTAATGATACAAAAAATTTAGTAATTTGTGGATATCCAATTCGTGATTTAGATAGATTATTATCATTTTACAATGCAGCAAAAAGTACAGGAAGATATCTGGTAGTTGACCTAAAACAAGCATACTTACTGAAACTATTTGATCTGTCCTCTACTCTCAAAGGAGACTATCCATCTCCAACTGATCCAAATTTAAAAATCTACATTCCAAAAGGAACTTGGGGATTAATTGACAAGGATCTCTCAAAATTCTCAGAAAGACAACTAACCAAAGATTATGCAGGATGGCAACGAGAGTTTCTAGATTATCCAAACGTAGTAGATTATCGAGATGTAATGAAAAATCAAAAAGACTATGTGTTTTATTGCAGTGACTTTAAGCTACAAGAATTAATTGATGTAAAGCCAAAGGAAGGTTCATCGTATATCCGCTCACTTACAGAGCCATTTGACACAGAAATGGAGCTCAAAGAAGAGCAGATTAAAAATTGGTTTGAGCATTTTGGAGTCATATCCAAAGAGCGAGACTGGCATCAAATTCATGTATCAGGTCACGGAGATGGTGGTCAAATTAAGCACGTAATAGAAGATTCAGAGGCAAAAAAACTAATTCCAATTCATACAGAACGTGAAGAATATCATAAAAAATGGCATTCAAATGTTACAACTGTTAATCAGCATGGAACTTACAACTTAAGTGATTAAATATTTTCAGTAATCCATTTTCTGGTTAATTGTTTGTAAGGAATATTGAAACTTTTCAAGATTTCCTCTATACTTTCTATTGCATCTTCTTCATTATCAGAAAGTGATGCAAATTCTTTACATCTTAGAAGTTCATTTGCAATAAGCTTTCGTTCCCTTCGTGTTGCATAATTTTCCGGATCAGGAATAGGAGGAGTTACAAGTATGTCATAAATTGTTGCATGTGTTTTACCTGTTTTTTTATTTTTTCGTAATACTCTACCTCTTCTTTGAATGAATTGTTTGGGATTTCCAGAACTTGCCAAAAAAATTCCTGTTTTTACAGATGGAACATCAACACCTTCATCAAGACATCTAACTGCAGTTACACAATCATAATGATCATTTGCCAAATCTCTTAGAATTCTTCTACGGTCTTTAGTAGGATCTTTCCATGTGACAGAATCACTAACTATATTTCTAGCAGATAATATTTTTTGTACTTCTATTAACTGTGTAGGAGAATTAATTGGGTATGCCATAGAATGATTACTAGTACAATATACCAAAGTTTGCTCCAATCTATTACTCATTTTATTAAGAATTTCTTTTAATTTATCAAGTTTTTTTTCTGCAGATTGAATTAAATTTGCACGTGCCAAATATGGATCAAAATCACCTTTTTTTGGATGATATAATCCTTTTTTCTTTTTTTGTTCAATTATTGCAATGCTACCAGTTAGATCATCATAGATTTCCATTTCAGTAGCAGTAAGTGGTACGTAATATGGATAGTAGTGATATTTACACAAAAATCCTTCTTCAATTGCTATTTTCAAAGGAAGATCATATACTGCTCCATTAAAATAATCATAAATAATATCTGTCCCAATGGTATCAAGATGTCTATCAGGAGTTGCACTTAATCCTAATCTAAAATCATAGTCCTCACGGAAAGTATTTTGTGATGTTTTTTCAGTGATGTTATGAACTTCATCAATAATGACAAACTTTTTCAAATTTTTAATTTCATCAATTTTTTCATTAAAAGAATCCTTGCCAATTGTTCCAAGTGTTTTGTTGGTTACAAATACAATAAACTGGTTTTCAGAAAATTCTGAATAACCAAGTGGTTTTTCATTCACTGCTGTTAAAATATCTCTAAATTTTGTTCTCCAATCATGATAATCAGAGTCACAGAATACATAAGTTGACAAGTTGACTCTATCTTCTTCAGACATTCCTGAATTGTAATCTATTAATTCATCATACCATTGTTCTAGAAGGTGTTTTTGTGGGCAGGCAATGATAATAGCAGTTCTGTCATTAGATTTTTGTATTTTATTTATACATGAAAATGCAGCAAAAGTTTTACCGGTACCTGTAGCCATAGCAAACAATCCTTTATTTCCATTTGCAAGCCATGCGTCACGAGCTTCTTTTTGATAATCGTATAATTCCATTTGCGGTTTTTTAGGTTCTTTACCAAGTGTTTTTCTGATTTTATCCATTACATCCCGGAATTCTTCATCTGATTTTGGTTCAATTTTTAAAAGATGTTCTTCTACAGCACGAGGTAATTCAAAAATATCAATTTCTTCTCCTTCATTATTCCATAAATTATTGAACCATCTTTGATGATTTTTAATAGATACATTATCTCTATCTCCACCCCAACTGCAAAAAACTTCAAAATTTTCAGGATTTATTTTCCAAGCACTAGAAGTTTCATTTACAGACCCAGAGAATGAAAGTTTTTCTTCATTATCAAAATGCATTATTCCTATTTTTTCATGATATAATCCAGCTTTATCTTTAGGAATTGCAATTTTAATTTCTAATTTTTGATGTGTTAACATATAGGCCATCAGTTTTGCAAAATTTATTTTTAAATTATCAGCATCTTTTTTTAAATCATCAAAGAATATTTCAGATATTAATTTTTCTGGGTCATGAATATTTTTTTCAATTATGTCTTTATCAATAGTTGATAAATTTGGGCTTGTGATAAGTTGAATTTTTCCTTTACGTTCAATAAAGTCTAAAATTTCATTTGCAACATGTGAAAATGACGTAGATGAAAAAAAACCGGCCATTCTTTGATAGCAATTACAATTATTTTTTAAAGCAGGTTTGTAAAAATCTTCTATAACATCATCCCCGCCCCTAGAATTCCATGAAGGTTTTGGATTAAATTGTCTGGCAGGAGGTTCATCAAACATTTTATTTATTTCGTGAATTTTCAATTTCATTTAACATTGTATTTAAAACATCTTCACCTGAATTTTCCTTTCCATCATCCATTGTCTTAATTCTGTTGTAAACCTCATGTAACGAAGAATATGCATATTCTTCACATATTCTAACATATCCTTCATTTGTACTAGCCTTTTTGATAATTTGTAATTTTCCCGTTTCTGCAATAGCTATTGCACGCATTATGTCTCTTGTATCAGACTTGAATGCAGATGGTGGCATTGAGCCTTGGCCAGGGGGGTTTTTTCTAATTTTTTTCTTTGCAAAACCATATGTGCAACAAAAAATGAAAGGCTGCCAATTCTCACAACCATTAAAAGGTGACCATGATTCATGTGTCAAATCAAACATTACCTGTTTAGCTTTTTTAGACTCTGCACTTGAACCTGTTCCTCCAAAATTTACAGATGGAAATTCTATCTCAACGTCTGCTTGACTACGTTCATTATTCGACAATGTGTATGCCTCCATCCCTATGTTCCGCAGGTTTAATTTCAGAACGTCCTTCTTTGTCTTGTTTAATTCTAAAATGTTTTACTGGTATCGCTTGAGCAACTAGTTCTCCAAATGAACCCTCATCTCGTTTTTCACCTGAAATGTTTGGAATCTTTGCAACCCATTCAGTATCTGTAGCCAAAAATGTTAATTGTTCTTTTTCAAGATATGTTGGTAAAATTTTTGCTAAATTGTATTGGTTACTTCCTGAGATCTTCCCTATCGGTGTGTCAATTACTAACGGAAATTTATAACCAGTAATTTCACGTAATGCAGTAACAAATGAGAGTGCTAAGAACAAGCTTTGCCCTGCTGAAATATCTACAATATGATTCTGATTTTGTTGGTTTAATAAAATGACATTATAGTCTTGCTGAATAATAAATTTCTTAAATTTATCAGACTCGTGTAGGATTTTTTTGTAAATCTCCCATGTCTTTTCTTGCATTTCATTTCTGGTTTCTGACTTTAATGTGTCATAGACTTTCTGTAATTGATTCCTTGCTTTAGTCCAAACTTGTGTTTGATGAATCTCTTTTTGAGCCTTAATATCCTTTGCAGAAAGACGAATAATTTTTTGTTGGCACTCATCATTTTCGTTTGCCTTTGTGGCAAGTTTAACTTTTAGTTCCTCTTTTTCTTCTGTGGATGTTTGAATTAGTTCCAATATTTTATCTTGTTCATTAATTAAATCCTGGATTTTTTTATCTCCCGCAGATCCCAATTGATCCTTAATTCCTTTTAATTTTCTATTAAAGTCAAGTTCAGATTTCTTTGATTCATAATATCTCTTTTGTATATCTCCAAATGTTTTTTTCAAAAACCCATTATAGTCATTAATGATTTTATCCTTAAACGAATATCTCATATCAACTGCTCCATCTAATCCTATATCCCCTGTAATAACCTCTCTTGCTTTCTCAACTGCAATTCTTTCTTTGTTAGTTTCTTTACCATTTTCAATTTTTGATTTTAAATCAGAATCACAAATACAGGTTCCACGCTCCAAGAGATCACTTGTAAATGTGGTTTTTGTTTTATTTGGTAATTCACCTTTTTTTAAATGGCCTTCAATGATTTTTACTGACTCCAGAATTGCATCTTTTGCAAAAACATATGGAATTTTATCAATCAAACTATCTCTCCACGCATTTTCATCGTGGATTCTTGCTTCTTTAGCATGTTGCAATAAACCATCAGTTTCTTCAAATTGTGTTTGTAATACTTTTGCACTAGCTGCATTCACTCCTAAAATATCACGTGAAATATCTTGAGTTCTTCTTTGCATTTTTTTAATATCATCTTCAAGATTTTTTATTCTAGGATTGCCTGTTGAGTGATATCTCTCCTCGCTTTCTATATCTCCCATTTTTGTCCATCTTGGTTTCTCACTCCATAAAATATTTCCATCATCACCTAATGATTTTTCATAGTATTGATTTTTCAATACTATTTTCTGTAATTGATCCTTTTCACTTCCATCGTTTAAACTAACTCTTCTTGTGATATTTACATCACTTACATGCTTTACAGCTGAACTAAGTAGATGTAGATGGGAAATCTCTTCAATACCTTCTTCGACTCTCTCAAAACTGTCCCAAAATTTTTCTAAAAATTCTCCATCTAACAGAAAGAACACAGATAATTTTTTTGGTAAAATTTGGTTCATTTTATACGCATTGTCTTCACTGATTGGATGAAAATCGGTATCTCCTTTGCCCCGTCTTTTTATTTTAAAGCTAGATTCACTTTGCATAATCTCACAACCACTAGGAACTTTATCTCCAGCATGTCTTGCCATCACCATTAGAATTTCTCCATCTTCTAATTCCTGATATTCTATATCTCCAATCAAAACAGTAAGAACACGTGAAATACTATATTGTTCATCTCCAACTTGTAAAATTACCTTAACGAATGTACGGGCAGTTTTATCTTTACCTTGTTCTAAAAGATAATTTGAATTGATTACTGGTGCTGAAATGTAAATGTCTTTTTTCCCGTGTGGTTCATCTTTATAAAAACACCAATTAATTGCATTTAGTAAATTGGATTTTCCTTCACCATTTTCTCCAATTATCGTAGTAAATCCTTCTTCTCTAGAAGAAAATTCAATCTTTTGTTTTCCATAATATTGTCTATAGTTGTTAAGTTCAACTGATATTATTCTAATCTCATCGGCCAATTTGTTTTATCCTATTCTGAACTATTCCTAAATGGAAATCGCTGCTCTAAGATTATTTTATAATCTTTCCGAAAATCCGGTTTTTCTTGATCAACATAAGATAATTCACATTCTAATAAATCAAATAATAACTGTCTTTCTTTTGGATCTTTTACTAATTTTTCTATTCTACTTTTAATTGTGTCACTAATATTTGCAGAAGCCAAGATGTTCTTTTAGCGTTGCTCATTAATTAAGGTGCTCGTAATTTTTACAATAGAGCATTATCAGCTACAGTTTTTCCTGCTTTAGTTATTGCAAACTTTCCTTTTTGAGGAGAGGGGTTATGTAGCCACTCATGTCCTCTCATAATAGAAATTTGTCCTATCACAACTTTTGCAAAAGGATCAATTCGAGAATTTGTAGAATTAATTTTTTTGTTTAAAGACTTTGCAATTTTATCTACAACTTCATCTTTAGTATGAATTTTTCCATCTTTTAAAATTTTTAAAATAGCACTTTGAATTTTGATATTATTTGAATTATTTTTCATTAGGATTGATTCCATTTGTTGCATTAAACTTAAAAGATTATTGTTTTTTAAATTCGAATCTTGGCTAAAGATTCCAAAGCATTCAAAATCTCATCAGTTGCAATCTGAATCTCATCATCAGTGTTAAATCTCCCACACCCAATTCTAATGGCACTGTGTGCCTGATTTTCACTCAATCCCAAGGCCAAAAGTACGTGAGATGGTTCTACTAAATCACTAGTACACGCAGAGCCTGTAGAAATTGCCAATTTTTCAGAAACTGTATTTATTATTGATTTACTTTCTACTCCATCAAATCGAATATTCAAATTATGAACTAATCTATTGGTATGATGACCATTTAGTTTTGCACCTACTTTAGATAAATTCCCAAACATTGTATCAGTCCATTTCTTAAATTTAATATTTTCAGATTCCATTTCATTAGTTGCAATCTCTATTGCTTTTGCAAATCCTACAATTCCTGGAACATTTAGTGTACCTGAGCGAATGTTTCTTTCTTGTCCTCCACCAAACATTATAGAATTAATCTTTACACGTGGCAAAATACTTCGAACATAGAGTGCACCAATTCCTTTTGATCCATAAATTTTATGAGATGAAAATGACATTAAATCAATATTTAATTTTTTAACATCAATTGGCATATGGCCTACTGCTTGTGCAGCATCTGTATGAAACAACACATCATTCTCATGTGCAATCTTTCCAATTTCTGCAACATTAGCTATAGTTCCAATTTCATTGTTGGCAAACATTATTGAAATTAATACAGTCTCATCGGTAATGGAATTTTTTAATTCCTCCAAATCAATAGAGCCAAACTCATCTACTGTAAGATATGTTACTTTATTTCCTAATTTTTCTAAATGCTTTGCAGTATCTAAAATTGCCTTGTGCTCTGTAACACAAGTAATCAAATGATTTCCTTTACTCTTATTTCTCTCCATAACTCCTAGTAGTGCTAAATTATCAGATTCAGTAGCCCCGGATGTAAAAATAATCTCATCAATGTTAGCCCCTATTGCTTTTGCAATTGTTTCTCGTGATTGTTGGACTGCAACTGATGCATCATATCCATAGGAATGATCTAGACTAGATGCATTTCCAAAATTCTCTGTAAAATATGGCTTCATTTCCTCAAATACACGTGGATCTACAGGCGTAGTAGCATGAGAATCAAGGTAAATTGGGAATTTTATCTCAGACATTTCGTTCTTCTTTGATTAATTCGTAAAAATCTCCCAAATCTTGAATTCTAGGAGCAAGTGCAATTACTCCTCGATTCAAGTGGCAGCGAGTCATTTCGTTTAAATCCTTTTCAGAATATAGTCCATCTTTTTTTAGGCGATTTTTCATTAATCCTAGATAGATTTGCTCATGTTCTCCAAACAAAATATTAGGTTCAAGCTCAGAGCCTTCTTTGTCATATTGGTTAGGATCTGGTTTTGATTTTTCTTTAATTGACATACATATTGCAAATCTTGCTAAAATGTTAGGAGTCAACCCTGTTCTAGATTTCAATCTCCCCAACAGCCCTTGACTTTTTGCACTCATTGTAACTCTAGTGAACTTCAACTGTCATCTCTCCTTTATTGTCAAAAAAATATCCATCATTAATTGTAGTCTTTCCTTTAGATGAATCAAAATCAATGGTATATGACTTTGAAATGTATGGTTTTAATTTATCATAATATTCAAAATTAATTTCCGAATCAGTTGAAAGAATTATTGTTTGCTGTGATGTACCAGGGAAAAAGTTCTCAACAAGGCTCAATCTATGTTCTTCATCTAATCTTGCAAGAGGAGTATCTATCATAAATGGTAATGGTCTTCCAGATGTTATAGCTAACCCCCAAACAACGGCAGTAGCATAAATTTGAAGTTCTCCTTTTGATAACATGTTTTTTGTAATTTCATC
Organism: Candidatus Nitrosopumilus sp.; assembly: GCA_965248045.1. Taxonomy (GTDB): domain Archaea; phylum Thermoproteota; class Nitrososphaeria; order Nitrososphaerales; family Nitrosopumilaceae; genus Nitrosopumilus. The sequence goes on along the minus strand of CBDFIG010000001.1, from coordinate 108,269 downwards.
ATCTTTTCCTTTGTATAGTTTTACTTCAAATGTTTCTCTATTAATTGAGACTTTATCAACAAAGTCTTTTTTGTGCAATAGAATCTGAAGACCTTTTAAAATATTGTCTTCTAAGATAGTTAATTTTTTATCACGAAGAGATTGAGTGTATTCTTCTAAAACAATCATTACCTGACGAGCAATTTTTTCACTAGAAGACATTTTTTCATTATCATGTTTTTTAGAAAGACATATCCTGACTTCTGAATTCAAAAGTTTGATTTTAGACATCATTTGATGCCATAAAGATTCTGAATTTTCTAATCTTTCTTCGAGTTTGCCTTTTTTTGTCTCTAATTTTCTAATAGCATTGAAAACAGGCTCAATTTCATCATTTTTAGGCGCAATATTTTTTGTAATCTCAATTTTGTCAATAACATTTTTTTGTATTTTGTAGGAATCTGTAAGATCTCTAATTTTTACAATTGAGGATTTCTTTGCATTATCAATTAGTGTTATAATTTGCTCCATACCATTAGGTGAAAAATTATAGTATGTTTCTGAATTATTTTGTAATGAATTTAAATCAGAATTTAAAATACTATCAATTTCTAGAACAACTTTGTTTTTAATCTCATTTGAGATTTTAGGTAAAAATGATTCAGATTTAACAAGTGATGATAATTTCTGATATTTTTTCTCTAAAATTTCTTTTTCATAATTTGATTTCATAGTTTGCTGATCAGAATAGATTTGTTTTTTTATTTCATCTAATTCTTCAGGAATTAAAGAAAACGGTAATATCGTAGAACAAAAGTCTCTAATTTCTTTTTCAGTTAGAGTAATCTTTGATTCTAATTTCTCCTCATCTGCCTTGAATTTTTCACGCTTATCATAATATCTGCCACCAATCTTTTGAAATTTTTCTTCCTCTTTAGATAATTCTATTTTAAGAGATTTGATTTCTTCTTTTAATTCTATTTGTTCTTCTTTGATTCTCTTTATTTTTCCATCTAATTCTTCTTTGTCTTTTAGTAGTATTTTCAAATTATCTGAGAATGTATCTGTTTTAGATTTTTCACTTCGTGATAACATCAACCCAACATCTTTGTTTAGTTGATTAACAATATCTAATCCAAGTAAAGTATCAAATGAAGATTGAATGTATTTGTTTTCTTCACCTTCATCTGCAATACTCTGGATTTTTTCACCATCAAAAAAGAATAATTTTGCAATTCCTTTTGGAATTAGTTGGTTGATAAATGACTGCCATTCAGATTTTTCAACAGCATCTATTTCTTCAAATTTTTCATTTTCCCATCTTGATTTTTTAGATTTTATAGTAACATCTAATTTTTTAAAATCCTCATCACCAGAATCTAGTTTTTTTATGGATAATTCTTCATTTACTTTACCATTGTTATTTTCCCATGATCTTGTGATTTGATACTCTCGAATTTTTCCTTCAATGGCAAATTCAAATTCAATTGTAATTGAAGCAGTATTTGCAGAGATTTTTGTGCCTAAATTTCTATGAAATGAGCGTAAAATCTTTGTATGATATTCTTTTTCACGAGTAAATTCGTATGCTTCTTTACCGTAAAAACACAGCATTATTGATTCAAACAAAGTGGTTTTTCCTGCACCATTTGTTCCTCCACATAAAATTACAGTTTGTTCAGGAGTTGTCTTAAAATTAAATTCATTTTTCCCCCCATATACTCCAAAATTATTAATAATTATTTTATCAATAATCATGAATTAATGACCTCTGATTTTTCTCTAGAAAGATCTCTTGATTGAGGTTTTGTATTATCTTTAATGTCTTTTTCTTTTTCTAATTTATTCATAATTTTCTTAAATTCATTTTTGTCATCCAAATCTCTCCATTCTTTAGATAGTTCTTGTTTTATTTTATCAAAAATCTTAGAATGTCTATTTGCACCTTGTGATTTGAATTCAAGATTAAGTAAATTACTAACTAGTTTAAATGGAACTTTGTTAGATTCGCAAACAGTTTCTAATATTTTCTGTTCTGTTTCATCAAAACTTCCAAATTCATTTGTTGTGGATTTTAATTGTTTTCCTGTAATATCAAAATAAATTTTATATGCAGTATTTTTCCAATCACCTTGTTCCATTCTCCAAATCTTTTGTATTTCATGAATTTCTTCTTCTAAAATCAATTCCATGTCTGGATCTTTTTTCATCTCTTGTACTTTCATTTGGCCTTTGAGTAGTTTTTCTAAATACTCTATTCTAAATTTCATAGTATATGGTCCAGGAGTATATCCCTCACCATGAGTTTTTAATTCAACTCTTCCACTTCTTCTCTTTTTTTCTCTATACTTTTCCCAGGCATCTGGCTCTTGTGTTATTTTTAGTTCTTCTCGAAGTTCAGCTAAGACTTCCATCCATTCATTTTTTTCATCTTTTTCAATTAGATTAGTAAGATAACTTTGTTTGTCCACCACAGTACAAGTCCAACATCCAAATCGACCACCACCACAAGAGGGGGTAGTAGTATCAATTACCAGAGGACATTCACTAGCATTTGCATCCTGATACATTGAAAGTAAATCCCTGTTTTCTTCACCCCAAGGATTTTTGTTTTCTAAGAGATAATTCCACACATCTTCAGCAGAAAACTTTTCAATTGGAGTATACACATAGGTTTGATCAAATTTTGAGTGCCTTGAGAGAACACTGTTTTCAATTTTATACAAATTCATGACCTGCTCCCTAGCACTACTTTCATTTTTTCTCATGCCTAGGAGAACTATTGCCTCACCGTGCTCAGATACAGTATCTTTGATGAATCTGTCCGCATTTGAGATTTTGAGCATATCTGTGCACCATCTAAACAAGGTTGTTGGTGCAGGATATCCCAATCCTAACATTCTAACCCAAAATGTATCTGATGTGGGCGGCCTTAGCAGATTTGTTCCAATTGGAAGATGAATTTTCTTTGCAGCCTTTTCCATTTTATCAAGACTGGTTGTAATTCGCTCAGCAATCTGAGGGGCCTCTACTAGAGTATTAGAAGATATGACATAGATCTGTTTTTGTAATTTTTCTGGAGGTAGTTCTGATAATGCATTCCATACTAGTTGAACTAGACATGTAGAATCTTTGCCACCACTGAATCCAATAATCCAAGGCCTGTTATCATTAAGGTATGTATGTCTTATTTCTTCAAAAATATCTGCAAACGTTCTTTTTTTTAAAATAGATTCACTCAAAACTTATCCTCAATTTTTTGTCTTTCTGGATTTAGTGCAATTCCACATTTTTTCAAAATTATATTTGCAGCTAACTCTATTCCTGTGGTTTGCTTTTGCATTTGTTTATTAATAATTAATCGTCCTTCCCATTCAGGTGCATCTCTTGACCAGTTAATTTTCTTGAGGTTACCTAACTTGTCTTTCCAATTATTTGGATGTTCTTGAATTACTATTCTCCCAACAATTCCTAATGCATTTAATAAATTGGTGTTTGTGTTAACAAATTCTTTTCGTACTTGTGATGGTGAAACTTCACCTTTTAGTAGCAATTGCCATTCAGGAATATTTTTAGATACAATTTGCCAAAAGTCTTCAACTAATTCTTTGTCTTTTTCAGATATCTTTTTTGCTTTACCTATTCCAAGTAAACGTATTGATGCATCAGCAATTCCATTTAGAGTAAATGCCTTTGTAGAACGATTAGATATTGTCGTTTTTTCTAACTCTACTCTTCCCTCAAAAACTTCTATATAATTTACTAGATTTACAATAAATTTTGAAAATTCATTACGATGATCATACAATATGTTAAGTGATTTTGTTGGCTTTACAGCATTTTTATTTAGATCAGAGAACATTTGTTGGCTTCGCTTCAAACCCTCATCTTGGAAAAATACAACTGAAATCATTTCATGGCCAAGGTCTGGTCTTTCTTTTAGTGCCTCTTCAATTGCTCTTCGTCTATGTTGTCCATCATTGATTAAAAGTCTAGAATCCATGTTTATGTAAAGACGTCCTAGATTGCCTTCTTTTCCAAGGGATGCAGCTGGTGTGAATTCCATTATTCCATCAACTGAGGCAGTTAGTGAAGAAAAGGTGTAATCATCAGGATTATTGAGAATGTAGTCTTTAATTACAGGGATACGAGTTTCTCTCAAGATTCTCTGAGCTCTTAATTCTGGCGGAATATCATAATCATTAAAGATGAATAATTTTGGAATAATTTTGAGAGGACACATTGCAACGTAAAAGTCTCGTCCTGCCTGTTTGCCTCGAATTGCATCAAACCCATATTTTGGATCACTTCCAACTGATTGCTCATCAATTTGGGCTCGAGACACAAGATAATATACTTTGGAAGTCTATTTAAAATGAATGGAAGTTCATTATTACCAATTGGAAAATATGCGATCAGAAGTGTTTTTTTAGCTTTTCCAAGTCTGCCTTTGATACTGTTAAAGAGAAGACTGTAGCATCTGGCTTTGTTGCATTTTTTGTCATAGGATGAAAAACAATCTTGATCTTTCCATCTGTCTTTGTAATATCGATTGGTCGACCGCCAATTTCGTCTTTTGCCATGTTTTGAGGTATTGATTGATTGTTTATAGAGTTATTGAATTTTGCAAACAATTCAAGTTTGATTCATTTTAGCCCTCGTTTTGTTTAGAATTTAATAATCTCATTATCTCTCTTTCTGACCTTCTTTCCTTTCTTTTTTGTTCCTCTGCATATGCATTTCTTCGTTTTTCTTCAAGTTCTAATTTTACAAAATCTTCAGTCTCAGCATCAGTTCTTGACATAGAAGTTGCACCAGATGCATCAACCAAATCATAGATTTGATATGAAATTTTTATTCTCTCTTTGTACATTGTCTTCCCATGAGGAATTTTTCCATTATTTTCTAGAGATGTGAATCCCTTACCAAAATCTAGGAAAATTTTAGTGTCTTTATCTTGGAGTAGAATTTTGTTTCCTCCAATTTCATTTATAGCGAAGAGACAAAGTTCGTGAACTAAAAATCATCAATAAATTAGAGAATAGATAATTTTACCTAAGTAAATACGAATAACCAGAATAAAATATCTTGAAAATAACTCACGAACTTATGCTTGTCGCTATACACCACCATAGAATGTTAAGCTAGTCAACTTTCTTCGGTTAGAACATTAACTTGTAAATTATTCATCAAGATTGGTTAAGAGAATTTGTTTTATTGGATCTACATTACCCAGAGATATTAAATCAGATCTACTTTGCAGTAAAGTTTGTCTTATTAATTGATCTATTACCTTTAATTTCCTCATAACATCGAAATCAGTTGGAATATCCTCAAGCCTTGGTTCATACCCTGGTTTCGTAATTCTTGTATACAATTCTTCGTCCCAAGTAATATCTTTATTAAGATTGAATAAAGACATGAAATATCTAAAGCTCGTTTCGGCGCTAGCTAGGAATTCTTGTGGAATTGAATCTTTATTTTTCAAAGGGGTCATTACTTCAATAATTTTTGTTTCTATCACAGTTTTTTCTTCATCAGAAAATTCATTCATAGTAATTCTCCAAAAATGTGGAACAAAGTATTTTACAATGCCCTTATGCAAAATTGCTTTATCCCTTTTATGAGTAAAATCACCGCTCTTGATTTCTTTAGTCCATTTTAAATCCAAACCATCTAATATTTGTTTAAAGATGTGAGGAATAATTAGATCCTTGATTTTTCGATCAACAAAAACTTGATCGAAATGCAGAGACTCTACACCAAACAATTTACTTTCTGAAATTATTCCACTATTTGGATTGTCAGCATAAGCTAAATATGTACGTGCAGTTTTATTTTTATCAAGAAGTCTTTTTTTAGTAATTCTTATTTTCGTAGAAGATTCTAATGCATTAAATCCTTTTGTCTGGCGTTCAAAATAATAATCATGAAATTGAGTCATACATTGCATTGCTAAATCATTGATTGGTTCATTATTAGAAAATAAATCCACAGGCTTTACAGGATTCTGGGTGTTTGTTGCAATGCTAATCTCATCTTTTTCATCTAAATTATTTACTGCATGAATTGTCAACCCAATTATAGCGAAGAGACAAAGTTCGTGAATCAAATAATTCCAAAACAAAAAACTTTTTGATCAGTTAACACAATGAGATACATGAACAATCTAGAATCCCTTGAAGCAGCATACAAGAAAGAAAACTCCAAGGTTGCAGTAAGGATGCTTGTAGTGCTGATGATTCTAAAGGATGGCAAGGAATTGGAACACACACCACAAACATTGCACCGCTGTACAAACTGGGTACGAAAATGGGTTGATCGTTTTGAGGAGTATGGCCTTGATGGCCTCCTCTACGATCTCCCAAAGAGTGGAAGACCAAGAATTATCTCAAAGAAAAGAATGGATTCCATAATGTCCAAAGCAATGCTAACTTTGTTTACTCCTGTAATGCTGCAGCAAAGCATCTTTTATTCCACTGGAGTAAAATTTCACATAACTCATGTTGGAAATATAATGCATCAGTAGGCATGTCTGCAAAAACCGCACAAAAATATCACATCAATCATGCAACTGTATCTGCTGTGAAAATCTGGCAGTAACGCATCAAAAAGAGAATTTCACGCCTAAAAGAGGATGGATTCATCATTGCAATGGCTGATGAGGCATTTTTTATTAGAGATGTAAGGACAGGGCGAAAATACTGGTCACCTGTTGCCAAAAGAATATTCCTTCCATACACAGGACGACATGAGAGTTTGGCAGTTTATGGTACAATCACGATTAATGGAGATCAACTGTTTAGAGTTTATAAAAAGTTCAATGCTGCGACCTTTGTAGAATATCTCAAGGAGTTGCACTGGAAATATGGCAGGGTTGCTCTAATGTTGGACAGGGCATCAGTTCACAAATCAAAGAAAGTCAAGGAATATCTTGCAAGCAATCCTGATGTCAAACTAATCTGGTTGCCAAAGGGTTCACCATATCTTAACATGATAGAACAATGCTGGAAGACAAGCAAGCATTCGTTGCTGGTATCAGAATATTATGCAATGTTTGCAATAATGAACAAGGCAGTCTCTGAATATTTTAGAGTGACAAAGTTCAAGCTTGATGTTGCAAATTATATTTTTAGAAATCCAGCAAAAATGTTCACGAACTTTTGATCGTCGCTATACTGTTTTGAGTTAAAGAGTCATGAAAAACAAACTAATGTTATTGACTTTGGTTTCTCACACCTACGACACACATTCAACCAAAATATCGAGTTTCTGATAAAACATTAAACAGGACATTTATCAAATAAAGCATTAATGAGTATGACCAGTAAAAATCTCTCTAATTTTACAGAGATTATAAGACTAAACATTAACAAAAAATTGCACAAGAACAAATTAGAGTTAGAACAATATTTCTCAAGTGTATCAATTGCTAGATTGATGGCATCTATGATGAATTATAATGATAAAGAAATTAAAATTTTAGATCCTGGTGCAGGAATCGGATCATTGTTTATTGCGTGTATTGATGAAATCATTAATCAAGGGGGGAAACCTAAAAAAATTTCAATTACTGCTTATGAGGTGGATAAAACTCTATTCACATATCTTGAAAATTCTTTAAAACAATGTAAAATATTATGTAAGAAAAATGATATTGTTTTTTTATATAATTTAATAAAAAAAGATTTCATCAAAGATATTTCCAATAAACTAAAAAATGGAGATAAGGTAAAATTTACACATATTATTATTAATCCACCCTACAAAAAAATCAATGTGTCATCAAAGGTAGATAAAATTCTTAAAAATGTAAACTTACCATCAACTAATTTGTACACTGCATTTGTATCTTTAGCTGAAAAATTTTTAATTAATAATGGAGAATTAGTATTCATTTCTCCTAGAAGTTTTTGTAATGGTCCATATTTTCAATCATTTCGAAAAAAATTCCTGGAATCTATGTCACTAAAGAGAATTCATACATTCAGTTCCAGATCATCATCATTTAGAGAAGATAAGGTCTTGCAAGAAAATGTCATCATCCATGCAATAAAAACTAGAAATTTACATGGGGAAGTACTTATTTCATCCAATTCTAGCCCTAAAGATGAAAATATTGTCATCAAACATGTCAAAAAGGAATCAGTAGTACATCCTAATGATTCCCAATATTTCATTCACATAGTATCAGATGAAATTGGCGTTCAAATTTCTAACAAAATGAGAAAATTACAATCTTCTTTGAATGAACTTGACATTGATGTATCTACAGGGAAAGTAGTTGATTTTAGAATTAAGAAAGCATTAAGACAAAAACTAAATGATAGCACTGTACCTTTAATCCATCCATTCAATCTATCAAATGGTTCAATAATTTTTCCAGTACACAATAAAAAAGAAAATTATATTAAAATAATCAACAAATCAAAAAATCTCCTAGTCTCAAATGACAACTACGTTATCGTAAAACGATTTTCTGCTAAAGAAGAAAAAAGACGAATTGTGGCATCCGTCTGGAAAAAAACTGATTTTAATTTTCCATTGGTAGGTTTTGAAAACAGAATTAATTATTTTCACAGTAATGGAAAAGGCCTAGAAATGGATATTGTTAAAGGATTATCCATTTTTTTAAACTCAACAATGGTTGACTTGTATTTCAGACAATTTAATGGCCATACACAAGTAAACGCAACGGATCTTAGATACCTCAAATACCCAACAATTAAACAGTTAAAGACATTGGGTAAGAAAATTACAAATAGTTATCCTGAACAAAAGGAAATTGATATCTTAATTGAAAAGGTATTATTTAGAATGAGTAATAAATCAGACAAGATATGATTGAATCAGATTCCAAAATAGTAGTAATAACTGGTTGTTCAAGTGGAATTGGATTTGCCACAGCAATAGAATTTTCAAAAAATAATTTCACTGTATTCCCAACAATGCGAAATCTTGAAAAGAAAAATGAATTAGAAGAGGAATTAAATAAATCAGAAGATATACTTCAGTTAGATGTAACAGATGATATATCCATAGATAATGCAATATCTCAAATTGAAAGTAAATACGGTAGAATTGATATTTTAGTTAATAATGCAGGGTATGCTCTTTTTGGAAGTTTTGAAGACACAAGCATTGAAGAATTCAAACAACAGATGGATACTAATTTGTTTGGCACAATAAGATTAATGAAAAAAGTAATTCCACTAATGAAGAAAAATAGTTCAGGAAAAATAATCAATATTTCATCCATAGCTGGATTAGTTGGTTTTCCATTCATGTCATCACACATTAGCTCCACATTTGCATTAGAAGGATTAATTGAAACAATAAGATATGAATTAAAAAAATTTAACATTCAATTATCACTTATTGAAATTGGAGGTGTAAAAACGAAATTTATTGATAACAAAATATTAGCAAAAGAAGCATTAACTAATCCAGACTATTTAAAAAGTATGAAAAATTATTTAGAGATGATTGAAGGTATTTTTGATAAGTCTATTTCTCCAGATATTATTGCAAAAAAAATTGTCGATGTTTCTAATTTGGAAGTTATTTGGCCTAGGTATCTAATTGGTGATGATTCTCTACAAATCACTAACCAGAAAAAATTATTGACTCCTTTAGAGTATGAAAAATATATACTTGATTTTATGTTAAATGGAATTATAGATTAACTCCTGTTCTAACTTATCTACACATCTTGCATTGTGATTGGACTCTTTTTTTACCATTCATCATTCGAAATCCAAATAATTGTTCAACTTGTTCATATCCATTTGCAGTTTTTTCACATTGTGGACATTTAGCATATTCTAGTTTTTTATAATCAACAGATAGTTCATCCTTATTTCTACACTCCTTACATACATCAAAAATACCCTTAGGATTATCATTTGTGATCAATTCTGTTGATCTTCCAAATTGAGACAACGTTCTAGGCATGTCCCAAGAATATTTATTACATTTCTTACATAATGCTCTCCAACCACCTTTAGGTTTTGTTTTAGTATTTTTGGATTCTAAAAGTACATCATACTTTAATGATTTTTTGGCATATTTATTAATTTCTTTGAGACCCAAGTTAGGATGCTTTGCAAAGATTTCTTTTTGTAATTTTTTTAATTCTTCTTTATTATTCTCTTTAGTACGATTAGATGAAATGTTGACTTCATCTTTTGGTATAATTATTCCAGTTCCATTGCATATTTGACAATCTTCTAATTCTGTATCAAATTGTATTTTCTCTTTACCAAAACATCCATAACATTTTTGTCCTTTTTTTGTTTTATCACGTTCATCATATGATGTTTCATAAATATAATCAAAAATATTCCACGCTTGTTTAATCATCTCTCCATCAGCATATAGTTGAATATTATCTGAAATATCTACAATTATACAATTAGAAGTTCCACCACTTCTTGGTCCTCTTAATCCCCTTCCAGTCATTTGATTATATAATAAATGACTAAAAGTTGGTCGTGTTACAAAAACACATTCCACTTTAGGTGAATCAAATCCTGTTGTTAAAATACCATAATTACATAAAACTAAGATTTTGCCTTTTCTAAAATCATTAATAGATTGATCTCTTTCATCAGTACTAGTGCCATGATCAATAGAGACAGACTTTATGTTGTAAATTGCATCTAAAATAAATGATAATAATTTTGAATGCTCAACTGAACATGCAAAAAGAAGAATAGATTTTTTATTCTCTTTTTCTACCAAAGAAATTATTTTTTCTATAATTTTATGATTTCTGTGATTATCTTTTCCAATATTATTTATTGTCGAATCAGAGACATCGTTAAATATTTTGAATTGATCAACATCACCAGTAGCATCATAAAGTGATTTAGTATTATCAATAATGTAATGGTGGGGCGTAGACAAAATTTCTCTTTTAATCAAATGTTTATACAACCTTTTCATTTCATCAACATTTATTTTTTCTTCTAGTTGTTCTATTGGATAAATTTCTATGTTAACAGCAGCTAGATTTTTGCTAATTTCACCATCATTATCAATTACAATTAATTGAATTTGATATCGTCCAGGCTCTTTAAATTCAAAATCAATATTTTTTTCAGTATATGTTTTGTCACTAATTACAGGATTACTGGAATAAGTTGATACTGAAAAGAGTTTTTGAATAACAAAACGATAATTTTTAATTTTTCCATCTTTATCATACGATTTTTCTCCATACAGTTTTACTCGTTCAAATTGATAGGCAGTTTTTTGAACGTCAAGATGTGCATATGGAGCAATATTTTCATCAATAATGTTATCTGAAAAAAGGGGCCATAGAATTCTCTTTTTAGTTCCAAATCTATTTAACAAATCCTTTGTACTTTTTCCTAATTCATCAGTTCCTCTAAATGGAGTAGCTGTTAGCCCTAAGAGACATGTATGATATTCATGAATATCAATTTCTTTTCTTATTACATTTTTAAAATCAAATCCTAATGATCGTAAAACTTGGTTATAGCTTTTGTTTGAAGGAATTGCGTGATGTGCTTCATCTATAATTACAATTGATGTATATTTTCCTAATTCAGGCAATGAGCCTTGATCCTCGTTTTGACTTATTTTGTAAAGGGATTGAATAGATGCAATTATGATTCCATTTTCCTCATTAATTTCGCCTTTTTCATCAGAATACTGATATAAAATATCCCCAATATTCTTGGAATTTTCGCCATAAATTGGATGTAATTTTAGACTAGAATCTTTTCTGCCTCTATACCGAAATATGTCTGCAAAAGTATCAAATGTTTGTTGACATAATTCGTTTTTATCAACAATCCATAAAATAAATTTTGACTTTTCTTTACCTTTCTTTCCATTATTTATCCATTCAATAAGTGTCTCAACAACCAAACGAGTTTTTCCAGCACCGGTAGGTAAAACAACTAATGCTCTAGATGTTTCCTTTTCATAATTTTCAAGCATATCAGTAATTTTTAATCCAATACTAGATTGAAAATCATAAAGAGTCGAAAATATACCTAAAGGTTTTATTGTTTCTGGAAGTAATTTTATTTCTTTATTTGGTTGAAAAATAACATCTTTTGGAAAATCAAATTCAGAAACTATTTGTTTACAAAAATATTTGTAGTCTTTCTTTAATGGTAGATCTAAAATGAAATTTGAGAATCGAGGATCAGAGATTTTTGGTATTCGTTTTTTTTGTTGTTCTAAAGCACATTGATGATTAGAACAACAAATTGATTTTGATAATCCTAATCCTTGTACAAATACATTTTCAGACTCTATCCATCTTTTATTACAGATTTTACAAATACCATTAATTGATGATTTTCTTTCTCTAAGCAAATAATCTAAAAATCTCTTTTCAAAGGATGGATCTTCCTCAAATTTTTTCTTCAAAATAATTTCTAAAAATTTGTTGCGAATTGTTTTGTTTTTATTGAGAAGGAAGTTTTGACCAACCAAATCATATAAAATTTCTGCAAAACTTTTTTTATTTGGATTAGTGGAATTCTTAAAGTTATGTAACGCACCATCAATAGAATGTTTAAGATTTTTTTCAACAATATTTGGAATAATATTTTCTCTTATTTCATCATCAGACCACCATTTAGAAAATTGTGAAATAATTTTTTCTTTAGAAGAAACTTCAGATTTTAGATCAAAAACATCAATCATATTTAATCTCCGAAATTATTTTCTTTTTAATCAATAATTCAATCAGATCTGCAGCATCTTTGGCAACTTTTCCTTTATGTCTAATACCCATTTCTAAATTTCTAGTCATAGCTCTATCAGTCATATTAGCAGAGGTTACCAAAATCTCCTCTTCATCTATAACCAAAAATTTGGCATGTAGACTACTATTTACGTTATCATAGGAATAAATTTCTGGAAAATGCTCAATATCTCCCCACATTTTTGCAATAATTTTTTTAGGAGATTTTGTCCATTTTCCCCATTTCTTAGCTTTTGTGGCTTTATCAAAAATAATCTTGATTTTTACATGCCTTTCTTTTGCTGCTTTTTTTAAGGCTTCAAAAATTTCTTGATTTTCCTCATCTGTCATAGCATAACCTACAAAGAAAATAGAATCATTTGCATCGTTAATCATTTTAAGAAAAATAGAATATGTTTGATCAATTTTTTCATGATATTTTATTGGACTACTCCATACAAGTGAAGTATTTTCATCAATTTTAATTTTTATATTTCTTATTTCAATAAATAATTTAATTAATAAAATTAATTCTTCTTTATTTGAAAAATTTGAAATTATATTTAAAAAATATTTTTCTTCATTAGAATTTAAGCCTAAGTTTCTTCTAAGTTTGAAAATATCGTCAGATAATTTTAATTGTGAATTTTCCAATAAATCACAAAATTCATAAATTTTTGATTTTGAAATATTATCTACAAATCGTTCTAATGTAATTTTTTTCTTATCACTCATTACAATTCTTTAATTTTCTCTCGAAAGAATCCATCTTCTGGATTTTGTAACATCCATCTATCTAAAATATTATTAAAATTTTGACAACTAGTTTCAGGAAGTAATGTACAAGAATAACAACTTGAACCAGTAAGTTGTATTCCTGATAAAATTCCCTGAGTCCCAGATATTACCGGATCTGTTTCTCCACATAAAGGATCCCTTGAACATAAATTAGATCTCTTTATGACATTCTCGATAATTTCTTCAAACATCTTTACATCTCCTAACCGTACTAACCCACCTAAACTACCTTCAGATGAGGTACTTGACGTGTAAATTAGTACTCCATTTCTCATTTTTTCATTTGATGTTGAATAGATTCTCTCTTTTAGAGAAGCTTCATTATATCCTGCATGATCTGCTATTTCACGAATAAGTAAATGAGATAGTGTATGAAGTAGAAGATATCTCGGTGAACTAAATCTCTTCAAAACATTTTCTTTTTCGGAACGATTTTGCGCATCAATATTTTCTGCATAACTACTAATTATCGCATCAAATCGTTCATTAACATTGATTCTTTTCTCCCATTCTTGAAGAATCTTTTCATTAAATTTTAAAAATATACCCTCACCTTTTGTTTCAACTGCAGGTAACCAGTCAATGGGGATTAATTCCCCAGTTTCAAAATCTCTTTGAGACCCCGAACTAATTTTACGAAATGGATTTTTTTTCCTAATTTGATCTTCTGTGGCATATGGATCAGGAGGAGTACCCCTAGTAAATCCTCTTAATACTTGGATAGACACCAAACGATGAAATTTCATTAATGTATCAATTCCATAATCAGTAAGAGAGGAGGATGTTATAGAGATTGGTTCTATGTCAACTTTTTTATCATGTTCAGAACCTTTTACTGTTCTACTTTTAATTGTGGAAAAATTATCAAATTCTTGTTCTAATGCTTCACCTTCTGTAGATATTTCTAAATCTGCAGAATCGAATCTTAATTTTAATCGCTTAATGATATCTTCTTTTTTATAATCTCTAAGTAATTCTTTAAACATACCATCTTTATTCCAATCAATAATTGAATCATATGATTTTCCATCTTTTCTATCTGCTCTAATTCTACTAGCATTCGCTCCTTCATTTTCATCTAAAATGTCATCTACCGCATGAATCCAATTTGGAATTAATAATGAAGTAACAGTTGAAGGATAATAAACTGCTGAAGAATTTACTTGTATTCCATAAATATCTTCATCACATGATTTTTTATCATCTAGAGCAAGCCAGGGTTGATTTTTATAACATGTCTTAAATCCTAATTTTTTAAAATGTTCTCTATCAGTTGCCCAAGTCATTGTTCTAAAAGCACCACAATGCAGACAATTTACCCTGTAATTTGCAAGACTTGTTCCTTTTTGAGTAGTAATAAATTCAAGTTTTGCGGCTTCATCATCAGATTTAGTACATTGTTTTCTACCAGTATCTCCTAATTTTTCATTTAGATGTGCCCATCTCTCCCAAGGAAATTCTTGGATATGCCCATTATCACAAATTTGTACAAATGTTGAATGAAATAATGGTAATTTTGAATCACAAAACTGACAAAAAAACCCATTTTTTGTGGTTGTGGTTTTGGGATGTTTTTGAAGTCTACAACACTCTTGACAAACCCCCCATTGAGGAAATGAAATGCATGGAATAGATGATCTATCATCTGAAATGGGCATTTTAAAATAATTTTTTTCTAATTGACGTGATAGATATGGATGAGAGACTTTTTTAAAAAAACTTTTGTCATCTCGATCACGTGGCCAAAATTGTAAACCTAAAATCATTATTGTATCATGTTCTAAATTAACTATGGATCCAGGTCCAAAACTAGTAATTAATTGACTGGGTCTAATAGAACCTACATCAACCATCTATTTTTCCTCTCCATATTTTTTAGGATAATAAAGTGATATTTCAGATTCAGCCTCTCTTAATGACTCTGGAACAACAAAAGTATGTTCATTAAATGCATCACGAGATGAATTTATTAAATAAATTATATTTGATTCAGATTTTCTTGTAAATGGATTCCGTCTATATTTTAGAACTCCTTTTCCATTATCTGTCCAACTACTGCATTGCTCTTTTGCAGTTTCCCATTTTTTAATTAAATTTTCAATATCATTTTTTGCTCCATCATATTCTTGTTTGTCAATCTCACCTACTCTATCAAGAATTTTCTTTGTTATCTTTTCTACAACCTGTTTAATGTCTGGATTATTTCTATCAAACTTCATAGGATCATTTGATAAAATTTTACTGTTCATTCTAATTAAAGCAAAAAATATTCCACTCAATCCTCTATCTCTTGCCCTACTTGAAAAAGGCGTTAATGTACCAGGTTCAACAGATTTATGAAATGTAGAGTGAAATTGAATAAAATTCTCAAAATAAGACAAGTCTCTAGGTCGAATATAGGTATAATTTGTTACAACAATTCCAGGATCTTTTCTGCCAATTCTACCTGAAGCCTGAATGTATTCTGAAGTACTTTTTGGCTGCCCGTTAATTACCATCACATTTAATCTGTCAACATCCACGCCTACAGAGAGCATATTTGTACATAGTAATGCATCAAGAACATCTTCATCACCTAGTTTTGTTTCAATATTTTGTAAAATACTAGGGATTTTTGCTGCACTAATTCTTCCTGTTAGCTCTTCTTTTTGTAAAATTTTTACATCATTTTTTACTGCATTATTTTCTAAATCAAATTTATTTTCAGTAGTTTGAATTATTATCCCCATATAACTTGGAATTGTATCTTCATACATTCGAATAGCAGCACCAAGATTTTTTATTGTATTATAATAACTAACTAAAGTAAAATATGGATCTAATTCTTTATCAGTAAATTTTTCTAGTGTTCCATCAAAATGAAATCCATCTTTATTCTCTCTTATATGTCTAATTTTTCTTAAGATACTTGCAGCTATTCTACTATCAACGTTATATCCACTTACAGAAGTGGAACATATTCCTACATGTAATTTTCCAGGATGCTTTTCACTAATAGGTAAAACTTCTGCAAAATATGATTCACCAAACTCAAATCCCTGAGGAGGGAAAATTTTTGTTGATTTTGAATTAAATAAACTCTTTATTTGAATATCTGATTTTTTAGTTGTAGCAGTTGATGCAATAATTTTTGGTCTAACACCTGTACTTTCATTTGTACATAAAATATCTATGGCAGTTTCATATAATCCAGTTAGTGTACCTAATGGACCTGCTATTAGATGTAATTCATCTTGAATGATTAATTCAGGCGGTGCAAGTTTTCGTCCTACATTAACTAAAACTTTTGCTATTTTACCATTTGGAAATTTTTTGGTTTCAGGATGAGTACATTTATCATCATTATTTGTAGACGCTGCATTTCCAGGTCTATATCCATGCTTTTTACAATACTGGGAAATATTTCCAAAAAATGTAGAATATTTCCAATTCCATGAAATTTGAGCAAATTTATCTACAGTTGCAATTAGTAGAGAAGGACATAGATTTCGGATATCCTCATCTATGAATACTACAGGAAGTACACGTTCTGGACATCCAATTTTGCCAAAGAAACATTTTTTGTCACATCTAATCCTAATTCGTTTTGGGCTTAATTTATCAGGATTATCTTGAATATCATCAAATTCATAATTAAATGCATCAAGTTTACGCCCACACCATGGACAATTTAGTAATTGAATTGGATCAGTTTTTTCTAGTGGCATATTTGGATTAGATCTTTTTTGTTGAATTGTTTTTTTTGCTTCAGAAAAAGTATTTGGTGTAGTGTCATGCCCAACCCAAAGACCAACTAAAAAGGGATAATTACCAAATTTTTCAATATTTTGAGGATTTTTCATTCGAACATATTCGCATGCACAAAATAGAGTTACAGCACGCTGGAATTGTTGTAGTGTCAATAAACGATATGTATAACGCATAATAACTGAAATGCCATAGCGATCTAGTTCTTCTTCTATTGATTTTGGCTCTTTTCCTTTAATGCGTCTATATGCAAGAGTAAATGCAATCACGCCGTAATATGCTTCTGTCTTACCACCACCAGTAGGAAACCACAATAAATCTGATGTATTTCTGTCAATAGATTGATGATTTGTAATTGATTCTATATTTAATAACAAAAATGCTAATTGAAATAATCTCCATTCAGGGTCAAATGATTGAAGATTAGGACCATCTTCTTTGATCGATTCTCCTTTTGCAATTTTTTCTTTATTTGTTTTTACCCACCCTGCATGAGAAATATTCTGATACATGACTTCATTTGCAAACCTAAATGATTCTCCAATTAAAGGATCAACTGAAATTTTTTCAATTCCTTTTTCAATTCTTATTAGTGCATCTTTACAGTCTTTAGTTATTTCTTGAGGAATATTTGCTTGTTTTGAAATAAATTTTTTTTCAAAATCGGTATTTGATTCATCTTTTTTCCAAATTTCACTTTTACTTTCTAATTCATTAATCCAATCTTCATACCCCACTAAAATTGGTTTGAGTATGTTTTTATAATTTTTATAATCTGTTATTTCAGAAAGATATTTCATGTTTAGTGATTTTTTTATCTTTTCAGTAGGTTCTCTTGGTTTAATTTCTGGTACTGTATAATATGGAACAAAGGTTGTTTGAACCCAACTAGTTTTATCATCTATTTCATTATGATCCCATTCTACAGCACAATTTCGTCCTTGTGCAAAGTGTTTAAAATTTCTAAATAAAAATAATGTAATACGATCTCTTGGACTAAGTTTTTCAATTTTTTTTTCTATAGGTTTTGAAATATTTAAGAAAATTTTATCTGAATTAGAAGTTAGTTTAATTTTAGGCTGAAAAACACATCTACTATCTTCAATAAATTCCCCTTTTTCAAATTTTCCCTCATTTGTTAAAAATACATTTAATGTTATTGTTTTTTCTTTTTTATTTTCATGAATGAAATACCTGAAAAATATTTTTGGTTCTAATTCTCTTTTATCACAAGGACTTGTCAGATCTATTTTAAATGGTTCAAGTTGATGATCAATTCTTTCCCAATCAGGATATTCTTTTTCTTGTTTTGAATCATTTTTTTCTTTTTTATTTTCATCAGAGATTTCTTTATTTTCTTTTTGTTTTAATTTACTTGAACTTGAATTAATATATCGACCATAAGAAATTTCAACTGTAACAAATTTTTGTCCTGATGGAATATTACAACTTAATCCCATAGAGCTTGGTTTTGTTCCAACATTCATTGGAATTTTTTCATCTTCATTTTGTTCTTCTTTTGAAGGTAATTGGATTGATGAATTTTTTACATCTTCTTCTAAAACAGGTGTTTGGATTGGATACAAAACCCCACTCAAATATCGAGATTTAGGATGATCCCTATTTTCAAAAGTTTCATCTTTCTCACGAGGTCCAACTACTTCTTTTTGGATTTCATCTTGTAAAATTTTTCTAATCGTTAGAAACCCAGACATAGCGATCAATAGAGTTACAAGTTAATAAAGTAAGAATTTCATTCAGCATATTAGTTTTAAAATAATTAAAAAAACATGACCAAAGATTAATTCGGAAATTCAGAGACCACTAGGCCCATGAAGATATGAACGAAAGCGAACTATTTCTTCTTAGGAATAGTCCAATTTTTGTTTCCATTGTCATAAAAATTGAAAAGTTTCTCGCATTCACACTTAAAGCGTTTAACTGATGTATTTTTTCCATAAGTCCATTCTTTGATTGGTTTTTGTGCATTTTTTTTAGAACAAAAAGGGCACATTATAGAAACCATATACATTTTCTTTCTTAGAACTATTTAAGACAGTATTTGATGGGATTCATTTTGATCATATCCATACTTTTTGGATTAAATTTCAAATATTGGGTGGAAGAATTTAACAGAGATTAATATTATTGATCACATATGGTAACTGATAAAAATTCTCGTAAGTGGGCACATGAAGAAGTTTTACAACGTTACATAAAAGAAAATCCTCACAAATGGAGAATTAATGGTAAAAAAAGTTCTAGATATAGAGAACTCATCCCAATACTCTCCAATATATCACAATTGATGCCAGGTAGACAAACCCAAGATAGTTATCACAGTTCTTTTCACATCTGATTCTAGTCCTGTGAAAACCATTCTTCAGCCATGCAAAGAATCTCTCCACAACGTAACGAACTGAATTGTATTTCTTGTATGATTTGTTTTCTGATGATTTGTTATTTTTTCTAAATGGAATGCATGAAATGATGTTTCTGTTCTTCAGGTATTCTCTAATGGTTGTACTGTCATAACCCTTGTCTGCAAAACACGAGATAATTTGTTTGATGGAACCATCGCCTACAAAATCTGAAATGGATTCCATCACATCGATGAATCTTGTATTGTCATGAACATTTGCAGGGCCTGTTACAATTGATACTGGCAGGCCGTTTGATTCCACTGCAACGTGTAGTTTTGTGTCTGTAATCTTCTTGAATCCGTCATATCCTATTTCATCCCCCCTTTTTTGGAAGGAATTGAGGATGAATCAGCTGTATGTATCGCAGATTGATCTTGTCTTGTTTCTGTGCTGATTTGATTACATGTGCAAGAATCTTCTCCCATACTCCTTTTTGTTGAAAATTCTGAAACCTTCTATGTGCAGATGATTCGGAACCGTATTTTGCGGGAAGATCAATCCATCTGCATCCGGTGATTGGCACAAAAATTACTGCATTGATTGTTGTACGGTCATCAGCTCTTGGTCTTCCAGTTGCATCTGGTTTTGGAATGTGTGCTTTGAGGGCATTCCATTGTGAATCAGTTAATTCTTTGAACATGAAAACAACACAATGCTGTTATTCATAGATCCAGATGATCATCAAAATTTGTCTAAATGGTTAGTTTTGGGATCAGTTGCATGTAGACTAGAAAGGGAAATAAAGTTTATCCCCGAACTTCAATACCCTCATACTCTGATTTCAAACAAGATGTCTTTGATAGTTATTGATACCTACAAAAATATTCAGTCAACTAGATAACATCTTAATCCAACAACTATCTTTTCCATTGGATAACCATGCAAACTTATGTAATCTTAGAATATCATTGATTTCTCTCCAAACCTGCTTGTCAATCCAACCTCTAGGACTAACTTTGATGGAATCTCCCTCATTGACTATTGTAACTTTTTTGATTCGTTTCCCTAGATTGTTTACAAAATTTACTTTGGTTCCAGACAGTTTTATCAAATCTAGATACTTGTTCTCGCCAAGCTCGAGATTGATTCCAGCGGATTGAGCTGGTGTCTTGCCATCTAATCCTAGATGTGGTTTTACAAAGTTATGATTTATTTTCAACAACTCTGAGAATGTCTGTGCAGATTCATCATTACCTAACCCACGTCTAGCTTCGAGTCTTTCTCTAATTTCATTGTGATACCTTTCTATGGGTCTATTCACAAAACCTTCTTTGAGTGATTTTGTCTTGATGTGTGCAGTCTTGTTTTCAAACTCTTTTCTTATTGCTTCTTGGTATGAATTAAGACAGTCAGTCAACACATAGTTCGGATTCTGTGATATGATTTTCTTGCCACTTGCAATAATCTTCCTTACATCTGAAATTTCCCTTTTCTTTGAAACTTCTGTGGCTATAGCGAAGAGACAAAGTTCGTGAACTAAAAATCATCAAAAAAGTAGAGGATAAATTATTTTACCTAGGTAAATACGAACAACCAAACTAGAATTCCTTGAAAATAACTCACGAATTTATACTTCTCGCTATATAAGAAACCTAGTTTTAGGGTCTATAATACTACATAACCAGTCATGAAATCCCTTACCTGTCTTTTTGGTATTTTTGACATTGAGATACATCTCATCTAAACTCCACACATCACTTAGTTCAGGATTCAAAGTATCTACATATTCCTTAATGAGTACAGTATATTTTTTAATCCAATTATTTACAGACACATGGCTAATCTTGATTTGGTGTACTGCCTCAATGTGTCGTGCAATGTTACGGTATGACATTCCACTCATTACCAAATTCAAAGATTCTGAAATTATCTTAGGATCCGATGTTACATTTGAGAATCCATTCTCACCTAGAATGAATCTAGCATTACAAATTTTACAGGTGTATCGTTGTCTTTTGGTTCCATTCTTTAATTTTCTAAATCCTTGTTTTACTATTTCAGTTGAGTGACATTTAGAACAAATCTTAGGTCTTTCAGTTTTTTCTATCTTACTTTGAGAAGTTACAGAATCAAGTAGGATAATGCAACTCTTGATATGTTTGCAGTGTTTATCGTCTAACCTTCTCAATCTAAAATGAAAATCCTTGCACTCGCAAGACCATACATCAACTTTAGGCAATTTCCTAACGTTGTATGTGTTATCTGAGTTTTGTGATTCAACAACGTAATGATTCTTTGTTATCTTTCTGATCGAATTGGTCTTTAAGAAAATTTGAGTTGCTTTTTGTTTTCTATTCATATTGTATAGATAACGGTATATCTATAAAAATATACCTATTCAAATCTATATAGGTATCGTTATATACAGGTACCCTTATATTTAAATAGTGGTAAGAAAAAAGACTAGCCTAACTTTAGACGAAAAAATTTGGGAAGATTTTCAAGGATATGCATTACGAAAACATGGCAATACTCGGAATGCAAATACGGAGTTAGAGTTTGCAATGCGAGAATATATGAAAAACAACCCTGTTAAGAGGAGTCAAAATTAGCATGAATCTGATGGAAAACACAACTGAGAAAAAACTTCGTGGAGCTTTTTACACACCTTCAACCATTGCAAAATTTGTACTAAAATGGGCGGTAAATGGAAATAAAAATTATGACATACTTGAGCCTTGTTGTGGTGATGGTTCTTTTCTCAAACAAATTCAAAAAAATGATTTTGCATGTAAATCTGTAACTGCTATAGAAATTGATTCCTTAGAATCAAAAAAGGCAAAGAATCTCAAACTTTCAAACACAAAAATCATCAACGGTGATTTTTACCAATACTGCAATACCACAAATAATAAGTTTGATTTGATTATTGGGAATCCCCCATACATAAGATATCAGTATTTTGACAAGGATCAACGGGCAATAGCAGAGAAAATATTTGCAAAAATGAATCTAAAATATTCCAAACTGATGAATCCTTGGGTTTCATTCATTGTTGGTTCCAGTATGATATTAAAGGAAAAAGGAAAGATTGGTTTTGTAGTTCCAGCAGAGATACTCCAAGTATCATATGCAAAGGAACTAAGAAACTTTTTGGCACATTTTTATAACAAAATTAGCATTATCTCATTTAGAAAACTTGTTTTTCCAGAAGCACAGCAAGAAGTAGTATTATTGTTATGTGAAAAAGACCAGTCAAAAAAACATCTGATTGAACATTTAGAGGTAGATACAGATGATGATTTAGAAAAGATTGACGTTTCAAGAATAAAATGCCCAAAGAAAAAAATTGATTTCAAATCAAACAAATGGACTTTTTATTTTCTTGAACAAAATGAAATTGATTTTATTGAAAAGATGTTACGTGAGAAATCTGTTCGTCAATTACGTGATTTTGCAAAAGTAGAGGTAGGAATAACTACAGGATTCAACAAGTTTTTTTCAATAACAAAATCTACCATGAATGAATTTAGTCTTAAAAAATATGTCAAGCCAATGGTGGGAAGAAATGCTAACGTTCCCAGCCTCATATTTGAGAAATTAGATTGGAAATTTAATGTTGAGAATGATGCTAGTGCTTATTTGTTGACTTTTCCAACTAGAAGTAAGATTAAGGGAAAACCTCTCACATATATCAAAAATGGCGAAAAAGAAGGGATTCAAAATTTGTATAAATGCAGTGTGAGAAATGAATGGCATATAATACCCTCAATTTGGGAATCAGAAGCATTGTTTCTCAGAAGAAATAACATCTATCCTAAATTTACATTGAATTCTGCCAAGGCATTGACAACTGATACCATGCACAGAGTAACAGTAAACAAAAACAAGGATATCATCACAAATAAAAAAATAAACTTAAAATCTCTTATTGCAAGTTATTACAATTCATTATCTCTTGCATTTACTGAGATATGTGGAAGAAGTCATGGTGGTGGAGCTTTGGAGCTTATGCCAAATGAGGTAGAAGATGTTCTAATTCCATACAATGAACAAAATAATAAAATCCTCCCAAAAATTGACACCATGATTCGAGATAAGGTGGACATAGAAGAGATTTTAAAATATACAGATGAGATAGTGCTCAAAGAAGGTTTTGGGTTTTCAGATTCGGAAATTAAAATTGCCAATAACATATGGAAAAAATTGTTAAAACGTAGACTCAACAGAACAAAAAAATAAAATATTTTTAGTCTATTTTCATCTGAAATTTGGTTTTGTCTTCTGAGGCATACAAAGACAATGTTTTCCCAGTGATATTTGCATTGACAATTTCCTTTTGAATCACTCCCCATGATATGTATGTGGTATAGTTATGCTGTCCTGATTCTCCGCTTGGTTTGTGTCTTATTGTTAGTTTTTTCACTCCCAATTCCTTTTCAAATATGGTTATGTGAATTTTAGCTTCTGCCTTCTCAACGTATGGATTCTCTTTTTCTTTAACCCATTTTAGATTACCAAATATGGATTCTCGAAAATATTTTGTTTGGTCAATGACAACACGGTTTACTTTCCAATTAGCTTTTGTTAGTTTCAGACTTCCAGTATATGCAGTTCCAGATTTTACTTGTTGAGCATCAGAAGTCGGAAGATTTTCTTTTTTCCAGACTAATGTAAAATTAGATGATTTCCCAAGTTGTTTTATTGTTTTTTTAGCTTGTGTTTTTCTTGCTTTTCTAGACTTGCTTGAAGGTGTTGGAATACTCTCATTTCCAAATAATGAGATATGTTTTTTTGAATTTGATTTTTTAATTGATTTAGAGAATTGCCGTTTGGGTTCATCCGAAAGATAGTCATTTTGTTTTAATTTTTCCAATAATTCTTCTGTCAATTTTTGTGAGACATTATTGATATTGCAATAGCTATCAAATGTTTGTCTGAACTCTGAGAATGTTTTTTTGTCATCAGATTCTAAAAGATTCAATTCTGTACACGAATTTGTCTCATAATTGGTAAAAAGGCCGCCCTCTGCTAAGTTGCTAGAACCAACAAAGAGAATTGCCTTGTTATTTTCTTTTTCAAAAGCATAGATTTTTGGATGAAATGTGTTTATTGGTCTATTGCTATGTAGGACATAAATCTCATCAAATAAAGAAAGCATTAATTTGAGACCTGGATATGATGTATTTTTCTGATCTATTCCAACGACTGCCTTTGTAAGAAGTCCTGTCTCTTTGAATTTTTTAATAGAATCTTCCAAGTGGCTAACTCCACTGCTTTTAACATAAGCTACAATCACATAGAATGTTTGAAAACCGTTTTCATCATTATTTTTAAGTATTTTCTTTAATTCTGTGCCCATTGTTGTGGAATGAGGCTGATTTAAAATTTTCAATATTCTTCTTAACTGAATAAGTATTTACGCTTAACATCTTATGTCCCGAATTGAACAACAGGGGCAAATGACCCGAGTTTGGAACAGTGTACTAAATTTATAATCTCATGTCCCTAATTTTACAAAATTTTGAGAGAAAATGAAATGTCTCTAAGAATTTAGTGTACCAAAAGTTTCTAGGAACAGCAGTGATCAAATCCAAAGTAAAGCAAACTCCAGATAAAATTGACAGTTACATAGATCTAGACAAAATTGATACCTGGAAAAAGCACCCAAGCATCAGAAATTTACTATCAAATCTTAGTTTCATTAAAAGCCAAGATCATTGGGGACGATTCCTTCAGGGGGGATTTGAGATGGGCAAAAGAGACCGTTCGGTCATACTTGAGGAAGCAAAAAAACTGAAACAAACTTGATTGTGTGGTAAACGAAACAGTTTTCAAGCATATTTGAAAATCAAATCATATGGGAGTAAGTAAAAAGGGATGGTCGTAAGGGACAAAGAAACGTTTTGCAAAAAGATTTTTTGAGAAAATTACAAGCGATGAATCGTCAAAAGAAACATCGTTGAAGAAATTGAAACGAACACCCCCCAATAAAAAAGCTGGACGGATTAGAT
The DNA here is from genome assembly GCA_965248045.1 of Candidatus Nitrosopumilus sp. GTDB lineage: Archaea > Thermoproteota > Nitrososphaeria > Nitrososphaerales > Nitrosopumilaceae > Nitrosopumilus. Next base: position 82,641 of record CBDFIG010000001.1, on the reverse strand, counting down.
TTTCCACGATATTAAAATGTGAGAATTTACAATCTGCCAAAAATTACGTTTTAAGAATTTTTAAAAATAAAAAAATAAAAAATACAAAATTATTATGAACAGATCTTGTAAAAACTAAAAATTATTTCTAGAGAAGAGAATCTTTTGTTTTGAATATTCGATTAAAGTAATCAGATGGTTCGTTTGGTTCCTCAATATCGTTTGTAATTCCAGCTAGATTTTTTGCCAAGTTCTTTTTGTAACCCACTTGCATCTGTCTTTGCATCTGGATTCTTTGTGCCTGTGGTGAGCCTGCACCATGCATAGACTCTGTAAGATATCCAACTGCATTTCTTCCAAGAGTCATGTTTTCAATTAGTCTTAATATTCTCATTCTGTTTTCAACATCAACACCTTTTCTTCCTTTAAGGAATTTTTTGAGCATTGGACCTGCTTCTGGATGTCTAAAGTCCTTTTCAGATGGAAGGGTTACCACTAATCCACCTGCAATATCTTGTGCAAGTCTGGCAATCTCATATGGTAATCTAGTAACATTGTGCTTGCAAACTTGTGCAAGCATGTCTTCATTTAGATATACACCTGATTTCATCTTATGTCCTTGGTGTGAAGATGCAAGTCCTGCAGCAAAAATTGTTTCATTAAGATGAGTCATCTCAACAAGTTTGTCTTTGATGTGAGATACTTTTTGGACTCCATTATAGTCAGCAATTGTTGCAGCAGCACCAATGAGTACATCACCTAGTCCTGTTTTGCACACATAGCTGCGTCTGTGATAACAAGTAAAACGCTCTATAAGCATAGATGCAAATTCATGTTCTCCATGCATGAAGACTTTGTCCCATGGAATAAACACTCTATCTAAAATCATCAAGGCTTCTTGTCCGCCATACTTTGCGTTACCATCATCAATGTCACCTTCTTCCATACTTCTAGTGTCACAAGACTGTCTACCATAGATGTAAGTAACTCCTTTTTCATCTGCTGGAATTGCACCTACAATTGCCCAGTCTTTGTCATTTTCTGTTAGTCTAACTGTTGGCATTAAAATTATCCAATGTGAATTGATACAACCAGTTTGATGAGCTTTTGCACCAGATACATAGACTCCTTTGTCATCAGTATCTACTACTCTAGTAAACAAATCGGGATCTTCTTGTTCTGCTGGTCCTTTGCTTCTATCCCCCTTAGGATCAGTCATTGCACCACCAATTACAAGATTTTCTCTTTGGCACATTTTTATGAATTCCAATAACCTTTGATGATAATTTGTTCCATGTTTTTCATCTATTTCAAATGTAGTAGAGTGTAAAGAATTTAATGCATCCATTCCAACACATCTCTGGAAGCATGTTCCAGTGTTTTGTCCTAGTGTTCTTTGCATTTTATTTTGTAAAACTAAATCTTGTGCACTTTCTGCAATGTGTAAAAATCTGTTAACTTTCAGTCCAGTAATTGATGAATCAGCAGATGCTAGTGCCTCTTCACGTACTGCAAGATCATAAGTTTCTGCAACTGCATTAATTGATGGTCTAATCATTGGATGATCTACTGGTTCTTTTACTAATTCTCCAAATAGGTAAATTTTGAGATCGCGGCCTCTAAGACTTTCAATATAATCATCGCCAGTTCTAATTGTCTTTAAGACATTAGCCATACACAATATTCATTTTCATATTGTATAAATATTCTAAATAGGCACAGCTAATTTTAGGAATAAATTATGTTTAGAGTCCTATTCTGACATCTAGAATGCGACAGCCCCTGCCCTTTTCCATAACTAGTACAGGATTCATATCTAATTCTTTAATTTCTGTAAAGTCAGAAACTAGCTGAGACAATCTTTGAATGCATTCAGAGAGTTTTGATATGTCTGAAGGTTTTTCACCTCTTACACCTTGTAGAAGTTTTTGTGTTTTGATAGATGCAATCATGTCATCAGCTTCTAGTTCAGTTACTGGTGCTAGCTTGAATGTAACATCTTTGAGAACTTCTACATAGATTCCTCCCATTCCAAGCATGATTACTGGACCAAATCCAGGCTCTAGTTTTGAACCAATGATCAGTTCTTTGCCACCTTTAACCATCTCTACAATCAAGACACCTTTGATCTCTGCTTTCTTGTTGTATTTTTTAGCATTTTTGATAATTGTTTTGAATGCATCTTTGATTTCAGAATCATTTGTCAAGTTTACTTTAACACCACCTGCATCAGATTTGTGAATAATTTGAGGTGATGCAATTTTCATTACAACTGGATAACCAATCTTCTTTGCAATTTTTACTGCTTCAGCTTCTGTTGTAGCAAGTGCACTTGAAGGTAGTGGCAAACCATATGCTTTGAGAATTTCTTGTCCTTCTTCTTCTAGAAGATTTGGCCTTTTTTCTTTTTTAGCTTTATCAAAGATTTTCTTTGCCTTTTCTTTGTTTGCTTTGAATTTAGTAATTTTTCCAGTTGGAGCTTTGACCCAATTAGAAAATCTAATCATAGCTGCAAGAGTTCTGATTGCACCTTCTGCGTATGTGTAATATGGAACGTTTCCTTTTGCTAAAATTTCTCTATTAGTAATTCCTTCATCTAATCCCATCAAACTTGCAAGCATGGTTTTTTTGTATTTCTTTGACATTCCAACAATAACTTCTGCTAGTTTGTCATAATCCAGAGTTCCAGAAGGAGTACACATTGTAATTACAGAGCCTACTTTTGGGTGTTTGAGGACACGGTCCAAAACATTATGGAATCGATTAAAATCAGCATCACCTACTATATCAACAGGGTTTCGAGAGCTTCCCCAAGGGGGAATTACTGCATCAATATTTTTTCTGACACTTGTAATATCTGCCATCTTGATTTTGGCCTTTGAGCATGCATCAGTTGAGATGATTGCAGGACCGCCTGCATTTGAAACAATTACAAGATCACCACCTGATGGAAGTGGCTGTTTAGAAAATGCTGTTGCATAATCAAAGAGTTCTTCCATGGTATCAACTCTGATTGCGCCGGATTGTTTTAGCAAAGCATCATAGATTTCATCTGAACCCATCAAAGCCCCAGTATGAGACATTGCAGCTTTTGCACCTTCCGGACTACGCCCCGATTTGAGAACAAGAACTGGTTTTTTGAGTTTTTTAGTAATATTTTTACAAACTTTAAGGAATTCTTGACCATTACCCATGTCTTCAAGATACATTACAATAACTTTAGTTTGTTTATGATTTGCAAGTGTCTTTAGGACATCAACTTCACTCATTACAGCTTTGTTTCCAAGACTAACTACTGCAGAAAAACCTATTCCTTGAGCACTAGCATCTTCAACTAATGCAGCACATATTGCACCACTTTGAGATACAAGTGCAATTTTTCCAGATTTTGGCGTAATTTTTAAAAATGTAGAATTCATCATCGTCTTTGGATCAAGATTCATTACACCAAGACAGTTGGGTCCAATGACTTTTATTTTGTATTTTTTAGCTATGTCTTTGATTTGTTGTTCACGTTTTGCGCCTTCTTCATCGACTTCTTTGAAACCTGCTGTAATGATAATGACGCCTTTGATTTTTTTCTTGCCACATTCTTCTAACACTGGTGCAACCAATGTATTTTTGATAACAATAACTGCAAGGTCAATTGATTTTGGAACATCTAAGACACTCTTGTATGCTTTTTTGTAAAAGACTTGGTCTCTTGAAGGACTAATTGGGTAAACAGTTCCTGTAAAACCATTCATAATGTTTGAGGTAATGGTAGCTCCAACACTTCCTCTCTTGTCAGATGCACCAATTACTGCAATTGATTTTGGTGATAAAAAGACAGATTCTGCCATGTAAGTTGGATCTAAGGATTTTATATAATAAAGTTATTCATAGAAATATCTGATCTATGATTTTAGCTTCCCAACATTTTTCCTGCCAGATTTTCCTTTCTAGGAATCCATACAATTGAAAGATTAGAAAATTTTCCTATAATACCCCAGGCTTCTCGTGCCAGATTTCGAAGTTGTTCATTATTTATTGCAAATTCATGATTCAATTGGTTTACAGTGTTTTTAGAATCACTGTAAATAGTAATCTCATCATTTGAATCAACATACTTGTTTAATGCAGAAATTATTGCCAAGTATTCAGCTTGATTGCTAGTTATTTCTGGTTTTTTTTCGTAAAATGACTCTCCTGTCTCTTTTACAAAGAATCCGTATCCACTATTGGAACCTCCAGAACCATCAACATAAACACTAATTCCCATGATTAATCCAAAGTAATCTTTAAGAAAATTATCAATCCTGCAAGTTCTGCAATTCCTACTCCCATCATGTATGGGAATATTTCATGAGAGAAGATTTCTTCTACTGAAAAATAAGCCATAGCATCAATAACATTATGTAAAAACAGCATCGCAGCAACAACAATCATACCTAGTGGAAGTTGTGCTCGTGTCGTACCATACATCTTTCCAAATATACAGATTAGAATTCCAAGTATGCCCATATTTGCAATTGAGACAATAGATAAGATTAGTGATGTCGATTCCATTTAGTCAAAGACACCTCTTGAGATCTTATTTACTTTTATCCAATTTCCTTTCAATTTCTTCAAATGTCTCCATATTTACTTCAAGGAGGGTAGAGATGAAATATGTAACACCATATTTTTCTCCAACCTTAGTGATCATGTTATTTTTTTCAAGCACCTTAATGTGATGTTGAATAGCCTTGTAATCTAGGCCTAATTCTTTTGCTAGTTGATTAGTATTGAGTGGGTTTTCCTTTAATTTTGAAATAATTTTTAATCGACTTAATCCCCCTCGTGAAGCTGCAAAAATAAACCAAAGTAGCCTTTTTGCATCAGGATCATTTGCCATAAGTAATAAAAAATCTGCTAGTTTACTACTAAAAGGTATTTTGAAGTTGAATTGAAGTAGAAAGTATAAAAAACATATCAAACAAATTTCTTTGAAATAAGATATGATGTTAAACTATGATGCTCCATTATACAGACCACCTTCAGAAGCAAGATCACTAATTTTCCAAGTAACATTAGGTTGTTCATTTAACGAATGTTCTTTTTGTGATATGTACAGATCAAAAGAATATTCTGAAAGATCATGGGACGATATTAAAGCAGAAATTGATATGATGGCAAATTATTTGCCTGACACCAAAAGAGTATTTCTTGCAGATGGAGATGCATTAAATCTTGACTCAGAATTCATGATAAAAATTGTAAAATACATTAGAGAAAAATTTGTAAAAATTGAAAGAATTTCCTGTTATGCAATGCCTATGAATATTTTACAAAAGACTCCTGAAGAACTAAAGAAAATGAATGAAGCAGGACTAAACATGTTTTATCTAGGAATTGAAAGTGGCTCTGACATAGTTCTAAAAAAAGTAACAAAGGGTGCTATTGCAAAAACAATAATCAAATCAGTAAACAAAGCAAAAGAAGCAGGTTACATAATGTCATGCATGGTAATCTTAGGACTTGGTGGTAGAACATATTCGAAAGAACATATCAAAGGAACTGCTGAGGTAATTAGTGCATGTTCACCACAATATGTTGGAGCTCTAACTCTTTATCTAGAAAATGGAATAAAGCAAGAATTTCTTGACAAATATGAAGGTGAATTTGTAAAAATTGATGATGACGAATCATTAGAAGAGCTTCATGGTTTGATTAGTCAAATAGAAACCAAAAATGAGATTGTATTTAGAGCAAATCATGGTTCAAATGCATATACAATCAAAGGTATGTTCCCACAGGATAAACAAGAGATGCTAGATAAAGTAGAATGGATGAAACAACACCCAGAAGTTTTGCGTCCACAGGGATTACGCGGATTTTAGATTAAAGATTGTCAATTATAGGCTTGAGATTTTCGGGTAGTTCTGGTAACTCTGTGTGACTTTCATTATTTTGTAGAATTTCAGGTCCAATACGTCTAACTCTTTGAGTCCCAATAAGGGTGTCAATATTTCTTTGAATATCTTTTTCTGATAAAATAGTCTTTAATTTTTCAATTACTGTTTCTTCATTTTCATATTTTTTTATACCATGTTGAATAAGAATAATTTTTTCTTCTGAGGAAAACTCTGTCATATCTGTATCAGGAAGTTTAAGGGTAATAATAGTTGTTTAGAAAAAAATAATTAAAATAGGATGAATGATAATGTATCCCACTTGGAAAGCAAACTACGATTAATTTCAAATGTATTGACTACGAAAAGATATGCTATAATTGCAATAATTAGCGGGCTAGGATTGGGAATAATCTATTATTTTTTGACAATGTCAATGCTACCTACTCATTTGGATACTACAATGAAGTTAATGCCTTCCTACATTATCACATCAATAGGACTAACAATAACAATTTCATCTTTGGCTGGAATCAATTTTGCATTGATGGCATTTAAAATAAAGAGGATGAGAATGATGAACTCAGTAAAAATAAACTCTTCAGCTGTATTAGGTGGAGCGTTTGCAGCATTTACTCCTGGATGTCCTGCATGTACGGCACCTCTAGCAGTAATTTTAGGAGCGATTGGAGGATTGTCATTGTTTCCAATGCAAGGATTAGAGTTGAAGTTCATTTCAGTAGGAGTTTTGATCTTTTCAATCTATTGGATCACAAGAGGACTTCAAAGTAAAAGTTGTTGTAAAATAGGATAGCAGAAAATAATTACAAATTGTTCATCTAAAATCTTTTGATACATTATATATTATCAGATAACGTTTTCCCAATTTTGGGAAGTTTTTGCAATTCTTAAATTCTTACTATAATAGTAAATCATATGCCTTTTAAAATTCAGTATAAATTCAAGGAAGACAAAAAATTCTATACCTGTACTGTCACAAACGAACAGTTTAAGAATTTTAAAAAATTGCCAATTGTCAAAGAATGTGAGATAATCAAAGATGATGAAAAAATGTTGAAGAGTACATTTATGAAATGCAAGAGGCACTAAATTTGGCAGCAAAAAATGATACTAGTCATATTTGTCTATTATCTCAAATAGTGTAAGTTACAGTCAATTTTTGAATTAGGTACAAAAATGGCTCGTGAGATAATATTTAAAATTGTTTTAGAAAATCTTATCTTCTAGAATGTTTTCTTACAATTATGGAAATTGAACAAGCAGTTCATAAAATTTTGAAGGTCAGTCCATCTGTTAGAGTCGTAAGTGTATGCGATCTAAAAGGTAAATTGGTTTTTTCAGAACGTTCAAAGAAAGTAAAAATCCTGGTGTCAAAGAAGCAAAGCTTGGCATCATTAAAGGCTGCAGCATATGACTGGAAGCAAAGAAAAAAACTATTGAGATCACTTGGAGCATGCAAATATGTAGTTGCAGAGTATGACAAAGTGAAACGAATGGTAATTCCTGCTGGAAACAATCATATCTTGTATATCACTACAACTGCTTCCTTAGATCATAACAAAGTTGTTCGTAAGGTTCGCTCTTTCAAGTAACCTTAACAATTTTATTTTTTTCTATGATTTTTTAAATTAAACCGTTAATTGTCGCCAAAATCATTTAAAGACAATACAGTTTATTGATTATTTTTTGGATAGCACACAGGATTATTTGAGTTTTCTTTTTCCAGTACCTCTTCCAGAACTAACCCACATACCTTTTGTGTCAGTAGATTTGGTAGTTGCAATATCACCAAACTTTATCTTGCCAGTTCCTCGTCCTGTTGAGATATACTGGTCTTTGGATGCTTCTTGTCTTGCTTTTTGAATTTTTTTAAAATCATCGCCAGACCATTTTGAAGCATCGCTATCAACTTCAATAATTTTTGTACCTCTTCCACTTCTTACTCTTATTTTTGTCATAATTATCACATATTGTAAGTAATTTATCATTAATAAAATTTTGAAAACCTTAGTTGAGAGATAAAAATGGGCCCATGGGGATTTGAACGTTTTTGGTGATTATTTCAGACCCAAGCAGTCATATTTTCTCAAGGTTGCAAGAACATCAGAGGCAAACATTATCACTTTGTAGTTTCTGGTCTTTATTCGCTGTACTCCGACCAAAAACAGTCCCTTTCTTCTTAGCATTCCAATTACAGATTGTTGAATATTTTTATCCCATTGCATCTTTGTATCATCTTTTCCCAATCTTTTTTGTATTTCAGAATACTTTACAATTCCATTTTTATCCATAACAAAACGCAGGCCAATCTTTTCATCTTCGAACAGACCACATACAACATCACATAGAGTCTTTGATGTCAAAACAGATGATATCAGTTCGACCTTTTGTTTTTTCTTGAGTTTTTTTGAATCAAGATGTAATGAAATACATATTTGATCAATCCATTCTATAGGATATTTTTTAAGTGATGGTACTAATTTGGAATGCTTTGTAATAGATATTGATTCTGCCTTTTCTTGAAATTCATGCATAAACCTGTTTGTTATCATATCAGACACATCGCCTATAATCAATCCATATTCATGTAACATCTCCTCATCACTTTTTCTTATTTTTAATATGCCACATGTTCTATGAGTCCCATCTTCATACCATGGATGTATTCTTCCTAAAAGATATCTTCCCTTGGTATAAATCTCAGGTGCGCCAATTATCTGAACTTTGTACACTTTGCTTTTTTGTATGGCCTTTACAATCATAATGTCATCATTTCTCTGCAATATCTTAAATTCATCAAAGAATAATTCCTTCATTTGTAATATTTTTGATGCAAGTAAACCATCCTCTTTTACAAACTGCTCTACAAATTCATCTAATACAGTAATTCCAGTCTTTGTGTTTATCCTGTCATAAACAAACCAAGTAAAGATCTGCTTGTAAATTAGATCATCATTATCAAGATCCAAATCATACGGACAGGAATTATAACTTTTTAACATGTCATTTTTGTACTTCCATTCAACAAAGTTTGCAAGATGTTCAATGAAATTATCTTCTGTAATCTTGGAGTTCATTTATTGAAAATAGCAGAGTTGGGGTTTATTATTGTGTGGTTTACTTGTATTGGACTTTATCTGACAAAAATACAGAAAAGTTAATTTTACTATTTTGAGTTTATTAATCACTGCTGATTTTTCTCAAGATTATTGATCAATTCATTTATAGAATCAAGTGCAGATTCCAAATTTTGTTTGATCTCTTTTGTAATTATTTCAGGTGCAGGTAGATTATCAATATCTTCTAGTGAATCATCTTTTAACCAGAAAATATCCAATGAAACCTTATCTCTTTTTATCAAATCGTCATAGGAATAGGCATGAAACTTTTCGGTCTTTTTTCTTTTTAGTATGTTTTTTGCATTGTAACATTTTACAAAATCATCAAGGTGTGATCTACTCAGTTGATTCTCTTTTAGTGTAAAGTGATGATTTGTTCTAAAATCATAAATCCAGAGTTTGTCAGTCCATGCTTTGCCATCAGTTCTTGCTGGTTTTTTATCAAAGAATAACACATTTGCCTTGACACCACCTGCATAAAATATTCCAGTTGGAAGCCTTAGTAGAGTATGACAGTTTAGATTTTCCAACATTTTCTTTCTTACTGTCTTACCTGCTCCGTCCTCAAAAAGAACATTATCTGGAAGTACAATGGCACATCTGCCATTTACTTTGAGAATTGTCTTTACATGTTGTAGAAAATTAAGTTGTTTGTTTGATGTGCTTGCCCAAAAGTCATCTCTTTCATAAGATAAGGTTTCACGCTCTGCCTTGCCTGATTCAGAAAAGATTATGGTGCTCGATTTTTTTCCAAATGGTGGATTAGTCATTATTACATCAAACCTGTCACCAGAATCTGATATCAAAGAATCTCCAGATACAATCTGACTTGCCCTTTCTCCAATTCCATGCAGATACATGCTCATTGCACACAATCTTACTACTTCAGTAACAATATCCCATCCCTTGAAGGTTTTAGTTTTTAGGAATTTCTTTTCATCAGGATCCAAATTAAAATTATCTGTAATGTACTTGTGTGCTGAGAGAAAAAAACCGCCTGTACCACATGCAGGATCACCAATTGTCTCTTTTGGCTTTGGCTGTATGACATCAACTATTGCATCAATTAATGCACGTGGTGTAAAGTATTGACCAGCACCACTTTTGACATCCTCTGCATTCTTTTCTAGCAGACCCTCATAGATTTCTCCTTTTACATCAAGATTCATTCCACTCCACAGAATTTCATCTTTTGAATCCCCATCAATTAGTTTGATTAATCGCTCTAGTTTTGCAGGATCTTGAATTTTATTTTGAGATTTTCTAAAAATCACACCTAATAGTCCTGTTTCTCTAGCTAAATTCTCTAAAACATGTCTGTAGTGATCCTCCAAACCATCACCATTTTTTGAGGTTAAAGTTTGCCAGTCATATTTTTTAGGAATTATTGATTTTTTTCTTAAATGGTGGCTTTGTTTGTTCGTCTGCCATCTTTAAGAATAATAAGTTTGTTAATTGTTGGACATAATCACCATAAGATACTCCGTCATCTCGTAGTATATTACAGAAATTCCAGAGCTTTTGCACTATTGCTGGTGCTTCATTTGACATTCTTTTTTGTATGATATCTGTTTTAATTACTGTTTTTCTTTGGCATCAAATAGTTTATTTGTAAACATTATAGGAATGTAGGTAATGTCTGAAGAAAAACCAAAGATCGTGTTTGTAGCTGTAAAGATGCCTGACGGTAAAGAATATGAGGTGCCATTGCCTGCAAAAACATTTAGTTCTGGAAGAGAAGGATTCTATGCACAGATTCCATCAATAGTATATAATGATGAAGTTTATGGTGGACAGATTCAAATTTGGAACAAGAGTAAGATTCCAGAAAAATAATGAATAAACTGTTAACCAAGAATGTAGTCTTTGAGAAAGAGAATCTTCCAAAAGGATGGACATCCTTTATGTTTAATGATTATCTGATTGTGCATTATGGAAAAGGATTATCCGAGAATCAACGAAAAACAAATGGTTCTATTCCTGTTTATGGTTCAAGTGGAATTATTGGTTACTGCAATAAAGCGTTAACCAACGAATCATGCTTGATAATTGGTAGAAAAGGTTCAGCTGGTAAAGTGTATTTTGTCAATGAATCATGTTGACCTATTGATACAGTGTACTTTTTACCAACAAATTCTATATTTAATTTAAAATTTCTTTATTATTTTTTTAAAAATATAAAAAATAAATTAATTGATAGTTCAACAGCAATTCCATCACTACGACGTAATGATATTTATTCATTACACTTGATCTTACCACCACTAAACGAACAAAAAAGAATTGTACAAAAGATTGAATCAATCTTCACACAGATTGATGCAGCTAAGGAAGATTTGGATAATGTAAAGGTAGTATTGAAACAAAACAAACAAGCTGTACTAAAACAAGCCTTTGAGGGCAAATTGACAGAAAAATGGAGATTAACAAATAAGAATAATCACACGATAAAAAAACAAATACTAAAGCAAATTTCTGATGAATTAAAACTAATGAAGAAAAACCCTGTTTACATATTTGGAACATTACAAAAAAAAGATTTATTTAAAATTCCAACTGATTGGATTTGGGCCAGATTGATGAATATTTCTCAAATAGGTCAAGGTGGAACCCCTTCTACTAAGAATAAAGACTATTGGGATGGAAAGATTTCGTGGTTACGCTCTGGTGAGATAAGAAATAATTACATTTACAAATCTGAAAATTATATTTCAGATGTTGGATTAACCAATAGTTCTACTATCATGTGTCCTCAAGAAACTGTATTGTTAGCCATGACAGGTCAAGGATTAACACGTGGCAGATGTGCAATTTTAAAAATTAATGCCTGTGCTAATCAATCAGTGGCACATATGATTTTAGATCATAATCGTGCTTTCAATAAATTCTTATTTTATTATTTACGATTTCAATATTGGAGAATACGTAGTGTTTCAAAAGGAAGCAATCAAGCTGGATTAAATGTGAGCATAATAAAACAATTTGATGTTCCTCTCCCACCAATTCCCGAACAAAAACGCATCGTACAAAAGATTGAATCAATCTTTGCCAGAATTGATGCAATTGAAAAACAAGTAGGTAACTCATTAATCAAACTTGACTTACTCAAAAAGAGCATTCTCAAAAAAGCATTCGAAGGAAAACTTGTACCACAAGATCCAAATGATGAACCAGCGTCAGTTCTCTTAGCAAAAATCAAACAAGAAAAATCTCACAAACAGAAAAAATATGCATAATTCTTAGATCATGACCATAAACAAATAAAATCAATAGATTTCTAAACTTTCTGTTGGTTCAAGACATATTTTTACAGACAGAATTAGGTGGTGCTGTCATATTGGCAATAATTGTAGCAATCATTGTAAGTGCAATTTTTTATGGTGCTTCTCAAAGAAGTATATCTACAATCAAAAAGAAGTTACAACCACTAAGCAATCTAGATCCAAAAATACAGTATGATGTGACAAGAATCGAAACTGATTTGAAAACAGCATATGACGATTTAACTTCTTTGAAAACTAATTTACCACATACAAATGAAGTTACCTCTTTGCAAGAAAACATACAAAAACTTTGCTTAGATTTTACAAATTTAAAAGAAAACATTGATGAGCAGATGAATAGATTTAAGCTTGTAACTACTGAAGACTTGCATAAAACAAAAGATGAGATGATTAAAAATGCAACTCAGTCAATTACAGAACATGCAAATAATCTCTTACTTGAAAACAGTGTATCTAGAGAGGAATTCAAAAATCTTAAAGAAAGAATTGAAAAAATGTTAGGTGCAGATGAAGTAACAGAAAGAATGGAAGTATTACAATCATTATTTGATTCATCACAGATTAAGACATTAAATTGGCAGTGTAAATTGATTCGATTATTAAATGGGGGATTAGCGCCAGATGCGGAAGAGGATCTTATTATTTCTGAAGGAATTCCCAAATCCAGTTGTGAAAAATTCTTAAAAAAATTAAGCAATATTGGAATTACTGAAACAAAAAAAATACATGCATTTTATTTATTGCCTGAGTATGAGTGGATTTATAGCTATGTAGATAATCCTGATTGGTTACAAAAAAGATTATACAGTACAATCAAAAAAGAAAGTGAATATCAAGAATACATAAAAAATAATCTACATTTGATAGAAGATAGATTGTTACTTGAAAAATCAGAATATGAATTGGCAACAGGAAAAATCGATTTTATCTGTAGAGATTCAAATGGCTTAGCTGTTGGATTAGAATTAAAATATCCATCAGCTACATCCAGTGTAAAGCGACAGATATTAGGATATAAAAATGATTATGAGCAAAAATCTGGAAGAACAGACTCTAGATTCATAGTAATTGCACCAAAAATTCCAGAAAATTTAAAGATATTACTCAGTACAGATGGAATTGAATATAAAGAAATTGATTTTTAATAAATTAAACAAGAAAAATTCAATATGCAGAAAAATTAATCTGTAATTTTCACAACAGATCACAATACTTTTAAGAATTCTTCCAGGGTTAGTCCTGATTGTTTTATTATTGAACGTAATGTACCTCTTGCTATTTCTTTGTGATTTAGAACAGTTATCCTTCTGTGAGGATGATCTTTATTTCGTAATATTATGTGACTGCCTGTTTGATGGTCAACATCATATCCAATTTTATGTAGTATTTTGAGTAAATCTCTTGCAGAAATAATAGGCAGTTTAGACATGTATCTGAGACTTGGGCATAACTAATTCACAAAAATAAAATCTAAAATTATTCAACAGCAAAGCATTCTTCTTACAACTCTTGGATTCTCATTGCCAATTACACAGTTGTAGTACACTGCCAACTGATACACCAGCACACAAATCAACACAAATGATTTGACATTATCAAATCCTTTTACTGGCAATATACCAATTCTAAACGTACTTTTTAGTATCTCAAAGAGTGGTTCAATTGAGATTTTTCTATCCCTGTACAACTCTTGACCAATCACAGAATTGTAAAACTCTGCAAGATTAATTCTTTCTGGCGGAGTATGCGGGTATTGCTTTATTGGAGTAATCAATCTGAGATGTTTTTTGCTGCTAAAATGATATAATTTGGAATCATCATATGCAGGATCACATAGAATATTCTTGACTAATCCTGAAAGTGGTTCAACTAGTGTGCAATACATTTGACTGTCATGAACATTTGCAGTGCTGAGATTAGCTGACAATGGAACAATTAGTTTGCCAGTACTACAACTCATGTGTAATTTGTATCCAAATATCCAACCCTTTGATTTGGAATATCCCCATTTGGCATCCGTATCAATTCCTGAAATTGGTAAACGATTATTCTTCATGTTTGATTTGTGCCATACTGGACCTGCAGCCTTTAGCATGGAACCATCAGCTGATGCGGATTTGTTCTCTACTATTTTTTCTGAAACAAACAGGTTTCCCATACTGCTGATCATCTGTGTAATTGGAAGATTCTGAAATCTTCTGTCAATGGTACGTCTGTCTGGGATTTGTGTTAGTCTGCAAACCTTGAGCAGTTTGTCATTGTTACATTTGATTGAAAGAAAATAATGAAACGTATTGTTGCTTGGAATTCTCATCCATGATTTTATAATGTACAATTGTACCATTAATACAGTTGGGTAGACATATGGTCTGCCACGTTTTAGAATGTCTTCATACAAAGAGAGTGTTCCAACCAGATACAAAACACCAATAAGAAATGATTCTGATGTAATATTGCTGGGGATTTTTACATTCATGATATGATGAAATAATATTGTAGAGATCCTTGGCTTTTTTCATTTGAATAATTTGAGAAATTGATTAAAAAATTGAATTAGTTATGCCCAAGTCTCATGTATCTCTACAGTTTCTTCATCAATTGAGAAAGGGATTGGTTCATTATGTTTTTTTAGACTTGTAACATACCCTGAAATGGCATCTTTAATGTTAGTTATTGCGGCTTCTCTTGTGTCTCCTTGTGATATACATCCAGGTAGCTCTGGAACCTCTGATACAAACATACCATCTTCGTCTTGTTTTATGAATATTCTAAACTTCATACGCTTTGTTAGACATAGTTAGTATAAAAATTTGATACAACATGAAATATCATAAAATCAACAAAAGAATGAAAATTATGATTTATCAATTAAATCTCTAGTTTACTTATAACTTTCTTAAACTCTGCAAATAACTCATTTAAGGTAGGAGTAAAATACACGCCATCAAGACCATTTTTGTGCCCCATCAGTTTTTTTGCAATGTTATAGTTTACTGAATTATCTAGCTTTAGAATTGTGTTGAACCTTTTTCTGAATCCATGATCTGCCTGTACATCATAATGATCACCTTGTTTGTGTTTTCTTATATTACTTTTTGACACTGCTCTATACACCACACTTCTGGCACCACTCCATCCAAGCTGCTTTGAAGTGATTTGATCTGTTGTAAAAATTGGTGTGTCATTGTCAAATGTTTCGCTATTTTTTCTGCGATGGTTATGGTATGCGTTTAACAATCTTGATGCTTGTGGCGTGAGAAACGCCCAGTATTCTTCTACATGTCCTGCATACAATAATACTGCATAACAATTACAGGAAATTTTTTTCATATGCTTGACAAGCAATGGATGATCAAAAACTCCTATTCTTGCACCAGTTGATGCAAGAAAATGAATTAGTGCCTTGTTTCTAATGTTTTTTGTATTGTGTAAAATTTCTTTGATTTCTTTTGCCGTGTAGGAACGCAATCTTTGGGTTTTTTGTTTTTGTGGGAACATTTTGTATATTATATTCCAGTTTAGATTGATACCATTCATAACACAAAAATGTCTAATTCCTTTAAACTTTGATGGGATGGAATTGGGATTTGCTGTTTGCTTTAATTCAATTAGATAATTTTCCAACTCATGTTGTAATTCTGATGTCGAATACAACAGTAACGTATCGACAGAATCAATCTTCATGAATTTAATGAATTGTTTTAGATGCGAGTTGTAGTTCTTTGCAGTGTACTTTGATTTGATTGATTCTTCAAATAGAATCCTGTATCTTTGGTTTAACAACACACGATATCCTTGTAGAATTTGTATTTTTATACAAGTGTTTCATAAAATAGATCTTTTTATTTAGTGAATAAAATAATGATTATTAATTTCTGGAAAACTATTTCACATATCCATTATTATAATCTGTTTCATATTCTTTTCTTTCAATATTTGCATCTGTGAGAATCTGTAACAACAAACCAATCTTTAAGATTTTATTTCCAGCTGGAACAGTTGTAAATATATTATTATGTCTTAATGTAACATGACTTCCTTTTCTTGTGGATATGGTGAATTCTTTTTTGATCAAATATTTTATCATTGTATTGCCCGAAATTCGTGGGATTCTAGTCATTACGGTTTTGAATAACTAACATATTAAAATCACCAGTATTGCCGATTTCTTCTGATGCGAGTTCTACTGCTTCTTTCATATTCTCCATTATTTCTCCATATGTTTCACCTTGTGAATTAGCGTGTAATTCATCACATCTTCCCACAAAACCACCATCAATTTTATCTGGAGTTATGATGATGGTGTATGTTTTTTTCTGCATTGTAGAACTCATAATACAATATAGTTGTAAAAAGTATTAAAAGTATTGTGAATTTCATGCGTAAAATGATCAGCTCTACAGCATTGTTGTATTTTACTGCATTAACTCCAGACAGGATTGACGCAATTTTTTGCTGTTCAAGCAGTGGTGGTAAGATAATCGAGAATTTTGATAGTTCTTTTCTAGTAAATCCTTGAATAGTTGTGCCCTGTGAAAGGGAAATAAGAATTTTTAATTTATTTTTCAAGTACCAGTAAAAGTATTCTGATGATGCTTGAGATTTGTCTATGATGATTCCGGTTATGTCTTGGCTTATTGTCACATCAATAGCATTTATGGATAGATTTCCAACCGATACTCTAGATGATACCTTTGTTATGAAAAATGCTCTGAAACTATGCGTTGTTATCTTGTGGCGACCTGATTCATATTTTTGATCCAGACCTATACGTTCTAGATATTTGATTAGAATTAACTGATAATGATTGCTTATGTTTGAAGGATTTGCCTTACCACGGAAAAATATTCTATCCTCATTGCCTAGTCTCTTCAGAATTGGTTTTAGTAACGGTGTAACCTCTTTGCTAAAAAAAGTCACCCTTGATTTCTTTGTCTTGGTTATACTGGCAGGAACCTTGACCATGATTCTCTTTTGTGTCGTATCTAGATCCATTTTCCGTAACTGTAATAGCTCTCCTCTTCTTAATCCGCTTGATAACTGTGCCAAAAATTTGAGCTTGTTTCTATTGTTACTTACCTCCAATATTCTTCTAATCTCATCTTTTACCAGAGGATATTTTTCCTCCTTGATCTTGTGTGGGAAATTTAGCTGATCTGCTACATCTTCCTTTGTGATCTTTATCTTGTGATATCTGAGATATTTTTTCAGATATGAAAACACTATAGGGATGCTATTTGGATAAATTCTCTTATTATTCCAGTTGATCCATTCTTGCAGAGATTCATAGACCATTTCTATATCAACTTCCTGATATTCTGTTATGGTCTCATTAACTGTTTTATCGTACGTCTCCTTGCAGAACATCTCAAAATTCCTTATTGCTGACTTTGGGGAATTTTGTGTATTTACTGCCTTGTTTGTATCATCTCCTCAAAGCTCTCGCGATCTCTGGTTTTTCATAAAAAGGTAGACATTATTCTAATATCTACTAAAATATCCTATAAATGTGCTTAAAACGATTGAATTATATACAAAAATTCGGTCAAATAGCTAAATTGATCGGGGAATTAGCGGGCAATTATAGTACGGTGGTACTGATGTTTGCCTTTGGCATAGCAGCAATGGCACCTGCATTAGTTATTTCAAGAATGATTTCACCAAGAAAACGAAGCAATCCTGTCAAGTTTTTGCCAATGGAATGTGGTCAAGTTCCATCAGGGGAAGGACGAACTCACTTTATGATGCAGTATTATCCTTACATTCTGATGTTTGTAGTCTTTGATGTCATGGCAATTTTCTTGTATGCGTGGGGAAGTGCTCTTTTGGAACTTCCAAAGAGTGCAACTTTACCAATGATGGGATTTTTAGCTATAATGTTTGGTGCAATGGCATTTGCATTGTATCAGTCAGGGAGAAGAAGGATATGGTAGTTTTTTATACAAATTACATTTACGAGGATAGGGGATAAGATTGCTTAAGGATTTAGTAACACCAGAAAACGCAAATGTCTTTGTAGGAAAGTTAGGAGATATTTTAGAAAAAGCAATCGGTAAACCATTGGGCTACGCCATCAACTGGGGTAGAATTTGGTCACTCTGGCCTGTCCACATTGAAACAGCTTGTTGCAGTGTTGAATTTGGTGCAGCATCAAGTCCTAGATATGATGTTGAAAGATTTGGTATCATTGAAGCATTTGGATCACTTAGACAATGTGATCTAATTGTTGTTCAAGGAACTATTACAAGAAAAATGGCACCACGTCTCAGATTAGTTTATGATCAAATGCCAGAACCAAAGTATGTAATTGCTATGGGAGCTTGTGCAATTACTGGAGGATTGTATTTTGATTCATACAATGTACTTCCAGGAATTGACGGAGTAATTCCAGTTGATGTCTATGTTCCAGGCTGTCCACCTAGACCTGAAACTCTCATCCAAGGATGTATTTTATTGCAAGAAAAAATTAAGAGAATGAAGGCTAGGAAGTTTGCCTACTAGTTAATCACTAAAATAGATGTTTGATTCTGTCAAGTTATGGGGATATGGAATGAAATACGGATCTTCTCCAAAACCGGCTTGTCCCAAGGGGAATTATCTACCGTAAACTTACCAGTTCTATCCATTTATATCTAGATATATACTCTCTAACATAAGTTCATCAACCATCTTCACGTTGCATGTATTTGATAATATCCAAATTGAATCTCCTTGTTCTGTAATATTTGGAAATTCTATTTTTCAGATTGCTCAATGATGGCTGATACTGAGATACCAACAAATCATACTTTCCTTGCCTCCACACTTCTTCAACTGCATTAAACTGTGGCGAGCCTTTTGGAAACCAATGCAATGCCACATCATCATTTTTCTCAAGGTATCGCTTTATGATATTTGATCTGTGTTGTGGTGCCCTGTCTGCAAAGACTAGTATTTTGCCAAACTTTTTGTTTAACTGCCTTAGATAATCCAAGAAACAATACTGATCAAACTTGTCATACTGTCTGAAGAATTGTTTGCCATCACTACTTAATGCACCAAAAATGATTGTCTTTTGATGTGAGCCGTTAACCAGTATGACTGGGCGTGTACATTTCTTTACCCACATCTTTTTTCTAAATACTGCATCAGCTAAAAATATGGACTCGTCTTGTGCAAGAACTGTAAAACCTTCTGCTGTTTTTGAGGCTATTTCTTCTTTAGATTTTTTTTAAACCAGAGTTTTTCTTCAGGTGTGGCAGAATTTACAAATCTCTTCTGTGCTACTTTTGGAACAAATCCCCATTTGTGTAATAACCTATACACATGAACCTCGTGGTATTTTACTCCTGATTTCTCATATATTAGATTCATCACTTGTTTTGCACTCCAACCTGATTGTTTCTCTGCAATTTGTAGTTGGATGCTAACTAGTTTCTTCTTTGGTATGCTAGTTGGCCTTCCAGTTCTTGGCATGTCTTGTAATCCTGCAATTCCATATTCTGTAAATCTTCTTAGCCACTTGTATGCCCAGGAGCGTACACGTCCAAGACTCTTTGCAACATGAGATGCGATATTTTTGTCAAGCAATACCTGCTTTATCAAAAACAGTCTTTCTTTCACCTTGACATCCTTTTCATCTTTGTAGGCTTTAATTAATTCTTGTTCATTCATGGTTTGATGTGTTATTACTGATCCATATTCTGTTTGGTATGATAAATCAGATCAATGGATCATAAAATTTTGTTAGGGAGTATATGGTTGTGTGTGTATGGTGGCGCCCCCAAATGAACCATGTTATGTTTGTGGTGCTAAGGAGAAAAGTCGTTTTAATAAATATAAAATTGGTGACATTCCAATGCGATATCAAGCATGTATTCACTGTACCGTAGTTACGTTTTACTTGGATGTTGATCCCACATCAAGAAGGAGTGTTCCCCTCAATGAGGTTCCTGACGATATTAACCATAAACCAGGCAAATAATTCTTTTGTATAGGTTTTATATTTTTACAGTATGTTCGAAGGTATACCAAAACAGCACGATGAATTGTATCCGATAGCCTTTCACGCAGGCTACATCTTTATCAAGAACATCAAAAATGACAATCAGACTATCAGGTACAAATTGGGAACAAAAGACCTGTAGTAATGAAGATCATCTGGCAGTCATCAGTATTTTTTTTCCTTGAACTGTAAACGTTATTTTATCTGGATTGTCGAGCTTCTCAAGTATCGGCTTTGGTATTCTACACGACTTTGTGTGTCCGTTAGAGCTGACGCTGACTGAAAAGTTGGTCTCATCCTTTTTCCATCTTGTCATATGTACATAATGTATAATTGTTATTTATGTGTACCCTAACCAGTAAGGTATATATTATGTGTACACATAATATTATGCATGGTGAGTTTATCTAGCAAGGTAAGATGTCGCCTTGATGAGGCGATTGTCTCTGAGAAGGACATCGTGGGTTCGATTCCCACACTCACCGCTTCTTTTTTCTGTCTTATAATGCTTGAGGTGTCTTACGCATAAACCCAAGAACCCAAAGAGCAAGACAGATGATGGAACTGCCAGACTGTGCAGTACAGTTCAGCCCTGAAAAATTCAGTGTGCGTTCACAAAGCATACCACAAATTCACTATATCATCTCAAAGACAGAGAATGGATTAATTTGTGACTGTCCAGATCACATCAAAAGAAAATCAGACTGCAAGCACATCAAGATAGTGCTAGAACAAATCAAGAAAAATCAAGGTGATTCACAAGAGTTCAGAATGATAGACAGGTCAAACTTTAGACTTTGTAAGTTCTGTGATTCAGGCAATATCGTAAAGGCAGGATTAAAGAAAAACAAAAACTCAACTATGCAGAGATTCAAGTGTCAAGATTGCAAAAAGAGATTTACCACTAATTTTGGCTTTGAGAAAATGCGTTATGATGGAATATTAATCACCAGATCATTACAAATGTACTTTTCAGGAATGTCAGTCAGGGATATTTCAGACTGCTTTGAGCAGGAGGAAATCAAAGTATCTTATCAAACTGTCTATGATTGGATTAAAAAATATTCTCAAATGGTTGCAGATTATATCAAGGGAATCGTTCCAAGGGTATCTGAAACTTGGAGAACAGATGAAATCTTTATGAAAATCAAGGGTGATATGAAATTACAATATTCGATGTTAGACCATGAGACACGATACATGATAACCCAATATGTGGCAAACACAAAGGGTACTGAAAATGTCAATCCTATGTTTAGGGAAGCCATGATGATTGCAGACAAGATCCCAACTACACTAGTTTCTGATGGTGCATCTAACTTTCATGAGGCTTGGAAAGAGAATTACAAGGCAAAGAACTTTCTATGGAAAGATACCGAACATATCAGACACATTCACATGAAAGGAGACAAGAACAACAATCGCATGGAAAGACTAAACGGTACAATCAGGGATAGAGAAGTATCATACAGGGGAATAAAGAAGATGAACAGTCCGTTATTTGCAGGATTCCAAACATTCTATAATTTCTCAAAGAAACACGGTGGAATTGGCAAGAAAACACCAGCAGAGATGGCAGGAATACTTGTAGACGGTTCCAACAAGTGGAAGACTATCATTCAAAATGCAAGTTTACACAATATCAAAGAATAAAGTATTAGTTTTCTAGTTTTGTTACTCTTGTTGTTAGTTTTGCTATATCATCTCCGTCAGTATGCAATATCTCGAAGATGTTAGGAATTATTTCTGTATCCTTTTTTACAGATTGTATGTTATTTTCTATTCTCTCTAATCTTTGTTCAATATCATCTAGTCTTTTACAAGTATGAGAATGATAAATTCGTTGCGCTCCCTGCACTTTGTTTAGACTTGAAGTTAGAGATTCCATAAATTCATTGAATTGTTTTATTGTAACTGGTTTGTCCTCGTTTGACATGTCTCTATTACAGGTTTTTTATTATATAAACATGAAATTAAGGAGTCTAGGAATATGGAATGAAATACGGATCTTCTAAGGATTCATTCAGTAGCCTTGTTTAGTGAGGCGTTTTGTATAATATTTAAAACGACCCCTTCCCATAACTTGACAGAATCACCTAAACTAGATCTATATATATAAGAAATCCTAAATAACGTATAAATCGCCTCTAGGCTAGGACGTTTGTATGATGAGTACTGATTCTGCAAAGCCTACAGAGAAAACACCTGAAGCTAAACCTGTTGCAAAAAAACCAGAAGAAAAACCAGTAGAGTTACCTGCATTTGAGAAAGGAATTTCTGATAAGATAACTGAAAAATTTGGTGATAAAGTTGCAGTTACATTTGTTAAAGAAGATAGAGTTGGAATTAGTACAAGTCGGGAAAATGTACATGATGTTGCAGAATTCATTCGTGATGCATTAAACTATGATCATGTAGAGTCTGTTTCAGGCGTAGATTATCCACTAGACAAAGAAATTGAAGTTGTTTATCATATTGGTTCTTACTCTGATTCTTCACTAGCAAGACAAATTATTGCTTTATCTACTAGAGCCCAACGAGAAGAAAATCCAATTCCTGGAAATGATGCCACAAAACTTCCTAGTCTTCGAGATGTGTTTTACAGTGTAGAGTTTCATGAAAGAGAAGTTTTTGAAATGTTTGGTGTTTTCTTTGAAAATCATCCTGATAATAGAAGATTACTTTTGCCAGAAGATTGGGCAGACTTACCTCCACTTAGAAAGGACTTTGCAATAAAAGGAAGATAGGGATGACTGCAGAATTACCACCAGGATTAGCACTCCAAAAAGTTGACGAGAGAATCATGACTCTCAATGTTGGGCCACAACATCCTGGTTCTGGTCACATGAGACTTATTGTACAAATTGACGGTGACTATATTGTTGCATGTGATCCTGATCCTGGATATGTTCACCGTGGAGAAGAAAAAATGGCAGAATATAGAAACTATATCACAAATGTTCCTCACTTAGAAAGACCAGTAATTCATGATTCGTGTAATGTACTTTATCCATATGTTCTAGGAGTTGAAGAGCTTTTAGGAATTGAAGTTACTGAACGTGCAAAGTATGTACGAGTTATTGCAGCTGAGCTAAATCGATGTATCTACATAATGTATTGGCTTGCAATTTATGGAATTTTCTTAGGACATTCTACAATGTTTATGTGGCCAGCAGGTGACCGTGAACTCTTAATTGATCTTATGGAAAAAATGACTGGTGCTAGAGTTACACATGCACATTTTATTCCTGGTGGAGTTAGAAATGATTTACCACCAAACTTTGAAGAGGTTTGTTTACGTCAAGTAAATTATTTTGAAAAACGTATCAAAGAATATGCTGCAGTTTTTTATGATAATCCTATTCTAATTTCAAGAACTCAGGATACTGGTGTTTTATCACGCCAAGATGCAATTAGACTTGGAACTACTGGTTCTGTGCTTCGCGCAAGTGGTGTTGATTTTGACTTGAGAATAAAAGAACCATATGATGTCTATGATGAGTTAGATGTTCACACTAATGTAATGAAAGAAGGAGATGCATATGCAAGATCTAAAATTCCATGGCTTGACATGATGGAAAGTTGTAACATAATCAGACAAGCATTACAAAAAATGCCAAAGTCTGGCTCTGTTAGAGTTAAACTAAAACCAAATCCAAAAGGAAAAGGACTTGATACAGTATACAAGCGTGTAGAGTCTGGTCGAGGTTCTTTAGGTTATTACATTGTTTCTGATGGCAAACCTGAACCATACCGATTAAAGATGAGTGTTCCTTCTTTTAGAAACTTGATTGCATTACCATATCTTCTCAAAGGTGAAAAACTTGGTAACATGCCATCAGTTTACTGGAGTCTTAATTATTGGCCAGTGGAGGCAGACCGATAAATGTCAGTCATTGCACCAAAATTCAAACTAAGTGAATTTGTCAAATCACTTTTTGACAATATTTTTTGGATCTTATTCATAGGTACTCTAGCTGGTCTTCCAGCAATTTTCATGATTTTATTTGTAATTGAAATGCCAGTAATTGACGGAGAACTACTTACACCATTCCTTGCGCTTTCATGGTTAGCAGATCCTTCACGTACTCTTCCTATTCTCAAAGCATTCATGACAACTGACATATTTAGAGTAATGGCATTTCCTGGATTTGGTTTTGCAGCATTATTGGCTGCTGGAACAATTTTCGTTGAAAGAAAGATGCTTGCAAAATTACAACTAAGAGTTGGTCCTTTCTATTGTGGAAAAGTTGAAGGTATTTTACAATTAATGGGTGATGGACTAAAATTAATTTCTAAAGAAATTATTATTCCTGCAAAAGCTGACAAACCACTTTTCTGGGCAGCGCCAGTACTATTTGTTGCAACTGCAGCTGCATTTGTTGCATTAATTCCAGTTGCACCTGGTTGGGTAGTTGCAGATGTAGATTTGGGATTACTTGCAGTATTTGCAGTAATTGGATTCTTCCCAATCATTACAATTCTTTCTGCATGGTCTGCAAACAGCAAGTATCCATTCATTGGAGGAATCAGAGCACTATTCCAAATGGTTTCATTTGAAATTCCATTAATCTTATCTTTGTTAGGCGTTGTAATACTAACTGGAACTCTAAACTTGTCTGAAATTGCAGCAAGTCAAAGTAGCTTACCATGGATTATATTTTTACCAGTTGGAGCTATTGTCTTCTTTATTACAATGCTTGCAGAATTAGAAAGAATTCCATTTGATTTACCAGAAGCAGAAAGTGAAATTGTAGCTGGTTGGTTAACAGAATTCTCTGGAATGATGTATGGACTTGTTCAGTTAGGAACATATCTGAAACTTTATGCATTTGCAGGTTTGTTTGTTGTTTTGTTCCTTGGTGGTTGGACTGGCCCAATGATTGTACCTCCATTCCCTGCTGAAATTGCTACTGAAGGAATTGAAATGGGTCCTATTACTGCCAAGATTGTTGGATTGCCAATATTTACACAAGAAATGCTTAATGGAACACTTTGGTTTATTCTTAAAACTGTTGGAGTAATCTTCTTTATTCTGTTACCAAGAGGTGTGTTCCCAAGAGTCAGAGTTGATCTGTTGTTGAATCTTGGTTGGACTAAACTAATTGGACTTGCTTTCGTTAACATCTTTATTGCTCTAGGTTTGCTTTACGCTGGAGTGCTAGGGCCAAGAGGGTTACAATAATGGGAACTGCTACTGGTATTATCCGAGCATTAAACTCTGGAATTAAACACCTTGCAATAAAGCGATTTACACTTCGTTATCCTGAGGAGAAACTAAAGTTTGTAGGAGATGGATATCAATATGATCCTTCAACTGGTGTTGGAATTGCTGGACTAAAGGGACGTCATATGTTATTCCATGATCACTGTACTGGTTGTCAATTATGTTCTATTGCATGTGAAGGAGTTGCTGAAGCAATTGCAATGGTAAAAGTTCCAGAAGAACATAAACAAAACAAGAAAGCAATTATGCCTCAAATTGATTATGGCAAATGTGTGTTCTGTGGTCTTTGTGTTGATGCATGCCCATTTTATGCACTTTACATGACTAATGATTATGAATTATCTTCATTTTCCAAAGAAGGTTTGATCTATACTCCTGCCCAACTTCAGGTAAAACCATTCGTTGATCAAGATAGTGAAATCAAAATCACTGATAGAGGTGCATCACATGGCTGATGCTGCATTTCTTGCGTTAACTGTAATTACAATTGGCTCTGCAATTGCTGCACTTGAATTAAGATCATTGATTTATGGTTCCATTGCTTTGATGGGAACTCTTGGTGGAATTGCTGGATTCTTTTTATTATTAGATGCACCATTTGTTGCATTATTCCAACTAGCAGTCTATGTTGGTTCTATTGCTGTTTTAATTCTGTTTACTGTAATGCTTGTAAAAAGAGAACTCATATTCAAAAAAATTGAAGACAAGAGAAGAAAGTTTGCAGGAATTGGATTAATGCTTATAGTAATGGTAGCACTAGGTGCTGTATTCTTAGATTCTGGAATTAAAACAATAACTACTGATGAACCTGCAGTTAATTTTAGAGATATTGGTACTGACTTTGTAACATATTATTGGCCTGCATTAATTTTGATGGGATTAATTTTAGCAGGTTCTGTAACTGGTGCACTAGTTTTAGCTAGACGAGAGGATGTGGAGAATGACAAACGAGTTAATTGATTTTACACTAGTATCTGTTGCTATGCTGGGCATAGGAATTTACGGTCTAGCAGTAAAACGTAATTTCATTAGAATGCTATTTGCAGTTGAAATAATCATTAATGCTGCAAACCTTAACCTTGTTGCATTTGGTAGATTCATACCTGATAGTGATGGTCAGACTTTGGCATTATTTTCAATTGCAATTGCAGCTGCAGAAGTGGCAGTTGGACTTTCATTAATTATTGTAGCTTATCGCATGTATCAAAATGTCGATATTGCAGACTTTAGGAGTTTGAAAGGATAATGGAATATGCATTATTGCAGGCAGTTATACTGCCTCTACTGTTAGCTCCAGTCGCATACATTATTGGAAGAAAGGTAGGCCCTACAGCGGCAATGTGGTTTACATTTGCAGTTCTACTTTACACAACAATTCTTGTAATTAATGCTGCACTTTCTGGAACTGTAGAAGAACATTATCCATGGACAAGCCAGTTTGGTGAGTTTGGTTTCTTGATGGATGGTTTAGCATCACCATTTGCAATAATGATCTATGTTCTATCTACAATATTGGTACTTTATTCAAAACCATACATGCTTCACATATTCCACCATCAATTCGAAGAAGAACAAAATATCAATTCATCTGGAAGTGGACAAACTTCAGTAGTTGAATCATCTGCTCTTACAAATTACGTAAATGCCAAATCGGGACTTTACTTTGCGCTATATCTTCTCTTTGCAATGGGAATGCTTGGAACGGTTCTTGCAACAAACCTGATTGAATTCTTTGTATTCTTTGAAATAATGTTGGTTCCAGGTTTCTTCTTAGTTGCTCTTTGGGGTGCAGGTCAAAGAAGAAAGATTGGTTTGATGTTCTTGTTTTGGACTCATGCAGGTGCAGTTGTTTTACTATTGGGCTTTTTGATGATTGGTTTTACAGTTGGAAGTTTTGACTTTGCAGATATCAATGAATCAGAAATTCCTCAAGACATTGCAATGATTTCTGCAGTTGCAATTGCATTAGGTCTTGGTGTTAAGCTGGCAGTCTTTATGTTCCACATTTGGCTTCCATATGTCCACGGTGCTGCACCAACACCAATCAGTGCGTTATTGTCTCCAGCCATGATCGGAATTGGTGCTTATGGTATTTTCAGATTAATTGTCGAATTCTTACCTGCAACATTTGCTGACTTGTCAATATGGTTCTACATTTGGGGACTTGTTACAATGATTTATGGCGGTGCAATGGCACTTATGCAAGATGACTTGAAACGTCTTCTTGCTTATTCTAGTATAAGCCAGATGGGTTATCTCTTGTTTGGTATTGGTACAATTTCTGTACTTGGTCTTACAGGTGCAGAGATGATGTATGTAACACACGCTATTGGAAAAGGTATACTCTTCATGATGGCTGGAGTAATTATCGTTAAAGTTGGAACTAGAAGTATCTCTAAACTTGGAGGATTGGCTGGAAAGATGCCAATTACAGCAGTATGTGCAGTGATTGGTGCCTTGACAATAATGGGCGTACCACCAACAAGCGGTTTCATGGGAGAATGGATTCTCTTTGCTGGTGCATTAGAGACTGCACTTGAAGAAGGTTCTACACTTAGAGCCATAGGATTTGGTTTAGGTCTTGTTGCAACTGTTCTTACAATGTCTTATCTTCTCTGGATGTTAAAACGTGTATTCTTTGGCAAAACTCCTGAACATCTTGAAAATGTGAAAGAAGGAAGTTGGTACATGACAGCACCAATGATGGTCTTAGCAGGATTTTCTATTGTACTGGGAATTTATCCAGATATTTTCTATAAAACAATAATGCCGTACATGAGTGAAGTGTTAGGAGTTTAGAATATGGCAACTGAATTAATGGGATTTGAAATTGGAGCAACTAGTGCTTGGTTAGTTTGGATTCTTCCTTTTGTAGTGGCTCTAATTATTCCTGGAATTGCTAAATTATCAAAAAATGTATCTGGTAACTTTTCTAAACATGCAACTGGTTATTTTGCAGTTGGATTTGCTTTAATGAGTGCATTATCTGCAGCATCATTAATTCCAATTGCTTTAGAGGCAGGCGAAATACATGATCAAATTCCGTGGATAGAGTCACTTGGTCTCAAAGCCGGCGTCTTGGCAGATCCACTCTCCATTATAATGTCAAACGTTGTTGGCTGGATTTCATTTCTCATTTTGATTTACAGTACAGGATACATGAAAGGCGATAAAGACATTACAAGGTTCTGGTTCTGGATGATGTTCTTCATTGGCTCAATGCAGTTAATTGTCATGTCTGATAACTTACTTCAAGTATTCTTTGGATGGGAGGGTGTAGGACTTGCGTCATATGCATTGATCAGCTTTTGGTATCGTGATAAAAAGAAAGATCATGTTGGTACTAAAGGACGTACTGTTCTTGGTATGTTAGATTACTATTCTCCAACTCATGCAGGTATGAAGGCATTCATCATGACCAAAGTTGGTGACGTAATGATGATTGCAGGTATGCTTTTGATATTTTTGTATGCAGGTACTTTTGGATTCAAAGAATTAATCGGAGACACTGAATGGGCAGTTACAATGGCCTCTCAAGGGCTTTTAGTTCCTGCATTTGTCTTAATCTTTGGAGGAGCTGTAGGAAAATCGGCACAATTCCCACTAAACGAATGGTTATTAGAAGCAATGACTGGTCCTACTGCTGTATCTGCATTGATTCACGCAGCTACTATGGTTAAAGCAGGCGTATTCTTAGTTGCAAGAATAGGTCCTCTTGTATTTGCATTAGGAGCAGCAGGAATTCTTGCAGATCAATTCTTTGAGATTATTGCTTGGGTTGGTGCAATAACTGCATTATTACTTGCAACACAAGGAATGGTCAATCCTGAAATAAAGAAAGTTCTTGCTTATTCTACTGGTTCTCAAATTGGTTATATGATG
The DNA here is from genome assembly GCA_965248045.1 of Candidatus Nitrosopumilus sp. GTDB lineage: Archaea > Thermoproteota > Nitrososphaeria > Nitrososphaerales > Nitrosopumilaceae > Nitrosopumilus. The sequence continues at coordinate 53,272 of CBDFIG010000001.1, read as the reverse complement.
ATGGCACTAGGTGTTGCAGGATTATCTTATCAATATGTTGATGGTTATACTGCAGGATTCTTCCACTTAATTTCTCACGCAATGTTCAAAGCTTCATTATTCATGGCTGCAGGTTCTTTGTTGCATATTGTTGGGTCTCGATTTATGACAGATATGGGTGGTTTACGAAAACAGATGAAGAAAACGTATGCATTCATGTGGGCAGCTGGTCTTGGTTTGATGGGTGCTCCGTTTATCACAACAGGTTTCTGGAGTAAGGATGCAATCTTTGCTGCAGTCTATGAATCTGGAAATGAATGGGCAATGCCGTTGTATGCAATTGCTGTATTAACTGCAGTCATTACCGCTTTCTATACTATGAGAATGATGGGAATGGTTTTCTTTGGAAAGAAGAGTAAACACATTGAAAAGATGGAAGAAGAAGGACATCATATTCATGAAGCACCAATGTCAATGTGGATTCCATATGGAATTCTTGCAGTTCTTACTATTGGAATTGGTCTTGTTGGGTTATCATTCGAAGAAGGACTTCATCATACGTTTGTAGACTATCTTGAAAATTCTTTTGGTATTCACACTGCACATCTTGCAGATGAGTCATCAATTCTACCAGAATTCTTACAAGGACTTAATCCTGTTGCAGTTGGTTCTTCATTAGCAGCGTTTGCAATAGGTGCTGGATTAGGTTACATCTTCTATATTGGTAGATGGGTTGATCCTGTAAAGTTTGTAAACTCTAACATTGTCTTTTACTCATTTCATAAACTTCTCTTAAACAGATGGTATCTTAATGCAATAATCTATTGGTGCTTTGTTGTAGTACCACTATGGTTAGCAAGAGGTGTTTTCCGATACTTTGAAAGGACAGCTATCGATTACGGTATGAACGACGGATTCCAAAAAGCAGTTTTATGGAGTGCAAGAGTTGTACAAGGAACTCAGACTGGTGTCTCACAATCATATCTATTCGTATTTGGAGCAGGATTACTATTCTTAGTCCTGATATTGTTGATATAGGAGAATGATGAAATGTTAGAAATTACTTCCACCCCATTGGTATTAATTGCAATCTTGGGAACCGTTGGAATTCTTCTTCCAATCATTAGTATTGCAAGAAAAGAACAAGGTTCTAACTCATTTTATGCTGTAATTGCTTTTGCAGCATTAATTGTGTCCATGGGATATGTTGGATATCAATTCATCAATGATAATATAGCAACAGCAGCTCTTTTCTCAGAAGATGTACTAGTCGATGATGCATTTGGTGGATTCTTTGCAATAGCAATGCTAGTTGTTGCTTTGTTCACAACTGTTGGCTCTTTTAATTACATGAGAAAACATAACTCTCCTGCTGTATACTATTCTCTAATTTTACTGGCAACAATTGGTATGGTGCTAGTAGCATATTCTACTGACTTGGTAATGTTATTTGTTGCATGGGAGCTTATGAGTATTCCAACATACATTTTAGTTGGATTTATGAAAAAGAATCCAAGCTCAAATGAGGCTGCTCTAAAATATTTCTTGTTTGGTGCATTATCTTCTGCAATCATAGTTTACGGAATTTCAATTTCATATGGATTAACTGGTTCTACAAATATTGGCGAAGTAATACAAGGTTATTCTACACTTGATCCTTCTCTATTGCCACTTGCATTACTTTCTGTTGGAATGTTTATTGCGGGATTTGGATTCAAAATGGGACTTGTACCTTTCCATCAATGGCTTCCTGATACTTATGAGGGTGCACCATCACCAATCGCTGCACTTCTTGCAGCTGCAACAAAAAAAGCAGGATTTGCTGCGACAATAAGAATTATAGTTCTTGGAATGGTTGTTCTACATCTTGATTGGACATTAGCACTTGGAATTATTGCAGTAATGACGATGACTATTGGTAATGTTGCTGCCATTATGCAAAAGAACATCTCTAGAATGTTGGCGTATTCTAGTATTGCACATGCTGGATACATATTGATTGGATTGGCAGTTGCACCATACAGTTCTCTTGGTTTACAAGGCTCTTTGTATCACATTATGAATCACGCAGTGATGAAAGGTGCAGCCTTTATTGCAATTGCAGGAATTGTTACAGCTCTTGCTGTTACTCATATCGATAAACTACAAGGACTTGGCAGACGAATGCCAATTACTGCACTAGGCTTGGTTATCGCTTTATTTGCATTGGCTGGTATTCCACCACTTTCAGGATTTTGGAGTAAATTGATGTTATTTGGTAGTGCATTAGATGCTGGTTCTGCATTATGGTGGGCACCATGGCTTGCAATTGCTGGTGTTCTTAACAGTGCATTATCTCTTGCTTACTATGGTTGGATTACAAGAAAGATGTACTTTGAAGGAGAAAAAGAAAAGAGAATTGCAGAACCAAAATCAATTATGGCTGTTATGATTTTCTCAACAATCTTCTTGATAGGATTTGGTATATATCCAGAACCATTGCTTAAATTTGTAGAATTTGCAACGCCAGTAATTAGTTTAGGTCTTATGCCTTAAACGAAGTAAATTTAATTAAATTTTCTAGATTTATCTTTGCATCATTGTCTGGAATTTTTCTTAAACCATCTTCTGCTTTTTCAGAATATTCTTTTAGCAATTCTTCCATTTTATTAAAAACATCTCTTGGATCTGAACTTTTCTTAATTAATGTATTAAACAACTTGTCCTCGTTTTTCCAATCTAACAAATCATCTCTAATTTGATATGCAATTCCAGTATTTTTTCCATATACAGTTAATGCCTCAATTTGTTCTTCTGTTCCATTTGCAATAATTGCACCTGTTCTAGCTGCAACTTCAAATGCTGTTGCAGTTTTGTATTCGATAACTTTGAGATAATCATCAAATGTTACATCTTCGCTAGTCTCTAGTCTGCTTTCAATCATTTCTCCTTCACTCATCAACATGGCAGTAGTAGCCAAATCTTTTGTGATTCTAGCATTGTCTAATCTAGAAGATATCGCAAGAATTAATCCTAAGACAAAGTCTCCTGTAAGGACACTGGTATTGTATCCATATTTGATATGAAATGGATCCTTTTGTCTTCTCATGGTTTCATTATCAATAATGTCATCATGAATGATTGATTCCATATGTAAAAATTCAACAGCGCAAGATGCTGAAAGTGTATTATCATCAATTTTACCCACGCTTTCAGCAGCCAAAGTCAAAATAATAGGTCTAATTCGTTTTCCACCATCTAAGGAATATTTTAGCGGTTCAATGAATTCTGATTCAGAATAAAGAGATAATTCTTTCTCTAATGCCTGATCGATTTTTTTAATATATTTACCATAAGTTTCCAATAGAGGATTAATCTCAATATTTTTTCTATCCAAAATGGTCTGATCAAAAAACTTTCTCGATAGTAAATAAATCTTGGTGCTCCAGCCGGGATTTTCATCGTTTGATTTTGAACCCGGGATCTTTGCCTTGAAAGGGCAAAATGCTTGACCGGTCTACACCACTGGAACCCACAAAAATTCAGTATTTTGACCATAAAATCTTTTGTAAACCACAAAGATTTTTTTATTGGCAAATTTGGAGATGAGATATGAGTATAATAAAACAAATTGACGAAATGATTGAGGAAAGAAGTTTACTAAAACATCCATTCTATCAGATGTGGTCTGATGGAAAGTTAACACAGGAATCTTTAGCAGGTTATTCTAAAGAATATTTTCAACTTGTCAAAGCAGTTCCATCTTTTATGGCTCCTATTATTGAAAAGGCACCTGACTCGGTAATTAGTGAATTAGTTGCAAATCAACAAGAGGAATCTGATCATGTAAAGCCATGGATTAGCTTTGCAGGAGAACTTGGCATTTCTGAAGATGAATTAATGCCATATACTGGATTAACTAAAACTCGTAAAGCTATTTCTGATTTGAATGAATTAATGATTACATATGATAGCGGTTCATGTGCAATGTATGCCTTTGAAAAAGAAATTCCTAAAATCAGTCAAACAAAACTTGATGGATTAGCAGAATTCTATGGAATGACTAGTAATGAGGCTACTGAATACTTCAAACTCCATACTGAAGCTGACATTAGACATACTGCATCATGGAGAAATATACTCAAAAAATCTTCAACTGACTCAAACAATTTGCTTGAAATTGCAGACAAGTCTATTTCTGCACAAAACTTGTTGCTTGATAGTTGTTATGAAGAATACTGTTAATCTCATAACATTTTATACCTAAGATAAAGTTCCTTTGCTTAGGGCCCGTAACTCAGCTTGGTAGAGTAACCGGCTCATAACCGGTGAGCCAAGGGATCGAAGCCCTTCGGGCCCATACCCTAGTATCTCACTTAATTGGTCCCATGATTATAGGGAAAGTACCATGAGCTAGCACGATTTCTCCCTTGAGGAACTCTCAGACATTACACCATACGAGAACTACATCACTGCAATCAGGGATACAGTAACCAAGAAAAAGTATGCAGGACAACTAGAGATGTTTCTCAATCCAAACTATGATTGGGAAAACATACAACAAAAAAGAAGATTACTATCCGAGAAAACATTTGAAATTCTTGTAAATAACTTTGCTAATCTAATTATCCAAGATCCTAATGCCGGAAAGAACAAAATCAAGCGTTACGTCATGGTATTAAAACAACAAATAGAAGAGAAGAAATTAAATCCAAACACTGCAAGAAACAAACTAAAACCAATCAAGATGTTACTCCGTGCAAATGAGATTGACTTTTCTTGGTATCTCATAGATAGAATGATGCCAAAGGAAACCAAGAGTGGGGACAGGGCATATACAAGAATAGAAATTCAAAAGATGATAATTCATTGTGAAGATATTCCAGATAAAGTAATTATTACTGGATTTTCATGTGCAGGATTTCGATTGGAGGCTTGGAACTATTTCACATGGAGTGATGTTGTGTTTTTCAAAAATGAAGATGGCACATACAAGGGTGGTGCATTACGAGTCTATCATGGAGATGTAGAGGAATATTGGACTCATATCACACCTGAATTTTGTAATCTGTTAGATTTGTACAAGATATATTGGAAAAGTAAATTTATGGCAGAACCAATACCATCTGATCCTCTCTTGGCTCAAGAAAGATTACCATACCCTGCACGATTAAAGTCTGGTGGAGTTTCAAGACGAGTGAAAAAAATAGTTGAACATTTAGGATTACGAAATAAAATGATTCCAGGTAAGAAAAGATATGAGGTTTAACTGGATCACGGATTTCGTAAATATTTCAACACCCTGTTGAGACGTGCCAAGGTGGACTTTGCAGACAAGGAGGACATGATGGGGCACAAGGTTGCATTAGAATCAAGTTATGAAAGATATGAGGAGGCAGATTTTGAGCGATTTGCAGAATATCAAAAAGCCATTTCTTTTCTAACTATCTCTGATAGTGAGAGGATGAGACTTGAAAATGAGAAACTAAAACAAGAAAAGACAGAACTACAACAGGTCAAAGAAGACAATGCAAAAATTTTAAATTGGATTGCAAGGCAAAATAATACTAAATAAAATATTTTAAAATTAATCCTAGTCTTAGTCTTTTAAATTCCCCAGACAGTTAACACGTATGCTTTCAGAAAGAAAATTAAATTCTGAACCACATGATAAGGATTCAAATTTTATTTTCTATTGTACTGATAATAATGAAAAACAACTCAAGATAATATTTGATTCAGGTTCACTAAAAAAAGATGATATTTGGCATTTGTGTGATAACTGTAATTCAAAACCTGAATTTCAAAATCATCGAATTTCTACAGAAAGATTGAATTCTTAGTAATTGGCAAATTTAACATTAATTGATAGGTTGTTTGATGCCGTAACTTGAAATTCTCATTAGGGGTTTTGTCTATTTGGTTAAAGTCTCTGATCAAGGAACTTACAAATGTAAAATATGAACAATGGGGAAGAAAAAACATGAGTGAATTAATGGATGAGTGAGATGTTCACGGAGAGAAATATGACAACTTTGATTTCTTTTGCAGGAAATTTTATGATAATTTGACTAGAAGTTAATTTGGAATCATATCACCTTTGTGTAGTTCTATAATATCTTCTAGAAATTTCTGACTAGTTAATGACAATCCACATATTTTGTTCTTTCCAAGTTAATACAATCATAAAAGAATACTTCTTAATTACTTATATCTAAAAATCATACTAAGTAAATATGTCAGACAAGAAAGGAGTAGTAATAATCAATGATGAATTAACTGATCCATTAGGAGATTTTGTTATTGATTATCTTTTATCTCAAACAAAAGAGACAAACTATCATGATTTTAAAACAATATTAGACATAAGTAAGAACTCGAATGATTTTCCAAAAATCATCAAAGATGTATACGGATTTTCAAATGCAGGTGGAGGATTCTTAGTTTTAGGAGTACACCAAAATGATCATTCAAACAAAGAGATCAAAGGCACATTCGTAAAACTTGGTCTTCCTGATGATTTTACAATTGAACAAGCAGCACTACAAGAAAAAATTAACTCTTATCTTGATACTCCATTAGAGATTGGGTATACGGAGTTTGTTCGAGAATTTTATGGTGAAGCAAGAAATTTTGCACAAGTCTACATACCACCTTCTCCTAAAATTCTAATTCCTTCTGAAGATGGAATTTACAAAGAAGGAGATAAAGAAAAGAAGGCATTTCTCAAAGGTGAAACTTACACAAGACGTGGAACTCAATGTATTCCTGCAAGTGATTATGAAATTGCTCAAATGAAAGAACGTGTAAAAAATGAACAATATATAGCGACAAGCATAAGTTCGTGAGTTATTTTCAAGATATTTTATTCTGGTTATTCGTATTTACTTAGGTAAAATTATCTATGCTCTAATTTATTGATGATTTTTAGTTCACGAACTTTGTCTCTTCGCTATAGGCTATCAATAATCAGTGGAGAGCCTGATAAAGTAAAGGAGATTCTCCACAGTAATTTGTTCGTAGTCAAAAGTTTGCCAGACACAGTTTATGTTGGAACTGCAAAATATTCTACATTTATGGAAGCTGTAAATGCATTAAAGGAAACATATCCAGATACGAGATACTTTAACCTACGATACCGACCCTATGAAGACAACATAGTATCTTTTCAAAATTTAGGAAATCCAAGTAACATTCATCATGAATTAGTTGACGAAGATAGTGTTCGTAAAGAATCACTTGACAAGTGGCTAGATAACGGGGATAAAGAAAAAATTATCATTTCTCTTCTAAACAAGGAAGTAAGAGCACATGGATCACGACAAGGAATGCGTCTTGATGATAAAACCGGAAGATTGTATTATCCCGCGTCTGGAAAATTTCGTTCTGAATTATGGCCTACTCGATACAAGGGCATTAGTGCAAAGAAAGTTGCTAGACTGATGTAGGCAGAACAACTACAACACAAAGTTTATGCACATGCAGCAGTAAGACCGACAATTACAAAACTTCATGGAAAATTTTACTTGAGACTAAACCTGACGATGTTAATTACAGATGATGGAAGACGTGTTTCCTAATATTCTAGATCCGGGACAATAATTACTAGAAGTACTTACAACAGTTACAACAACAGTTTTCTTAACAATATTCTATTTTGGATTAATAAACTTGGTGACGGTAAAGATCTATTTGTGGTAAAAGGCTTTGTTATTTCAAACGAACCAGTTCAAACTACTATAAACACAGGAATTAATTGGGACATTCCAACATCAGATCTGAAAAAGTTCATCGAAGATTTTGATAAAGTAAACAAGGAAGAAGACGAAGAAAAAACAGAGGAGGGCGACCAATATGACAATTAATTTTGAGGCCACATATCTGCCGGAACCAGATTTAATATTTGGTAATCAAGGAGAAGACAAAGATCCAAGGACGAGACTAAAGCAACATGGGCCATACTTTTACTCTACTGAAGATGCAGGTTTGGAGAGTGTCCGTATAGGAATAATCGGTAACAAAGAATGTACAGAGATGGCACAAAAGATCATCAAACTAATTCGAGATCCTGTAAAAAATCCAAAACCAAATCATTGGTTGTTTCCAGATTATCCAGGAATGAATAAAACTAGTCCTTTTAGATGTAATCTCATCACATCTCCTAACTGGAACGCGTCATTATCTGATGACTATGATCTCAATAAAATAGAAAAAACCATGACAAACATGAATGAACGGATTGCATATGGAGTAAATCTGTATACCGATAAAGTTGAACAAATTAAAAGTGGAGATGATATACCAAATGTGATTGTTTGTACACTTCCAAAAATTGTTGAAAAGTATTGTGGAATATCTGAATTTACACGAGGTGCAAAGAAAGTTGTTTTGACAAAATTGGAAAAAGACATTATGGAAATGAAGGAGGGAGGACAACAGTTTCTTACTCAGTGGGGTGTTGAAATACCAGAAGATAAAAAACCTAAAGAGAAAAGCTATGATTTTAGAAATTCACTGAAAGGAAAAATAATGAAACATGCAATTCCAATACAACTTATCAAAGAAAGTACAATGCACCAGATTTTAAATTATAGCGACCTGAAAAAAATACAGAAAGAAAATCCATCTGCATTTAGTTGGAATTTCAGCACTGCATTATACTACAAGGCAAACGGAAAACCTTGGAGATTAGCAAAACTACGACAAGACACTTGCTATGTTGGAATATCATTTTTTGTAGACAAACTTCATCCCAAAAAAGAGATTCAAATTTCTATGGCTCATTCAAATTTCTATGGCTCAAGTTTTTACACATAATGGTGAAGGCCTTGTACTTCGAGGTTCTGAAGTTGAGGTAAATGAACACACCAAACAGGTATACCTAAAAAAGGAACAAGCAACTGCTTTGATGAAGCGTGCACTGACAAAATATATTGAGAAATCAAAAAGAAATCCTTCTAAAGTTGTAATTCACAAATCATCTACATTTTCCCCTGAAGAACAAGAAGGATTCAATGAAGCAATCTATGAACTCGGTGATGTTCAAAAAGACTTTGTTGCAATCAGACAGATACATTCTGGAATTAACTTTTTGCGTCTAGGGAGTTTCCCAGTTCTTAGAGGAACAATGATTGACATTGACAAGAACGAATTTTTGTTGTATACTTCAGGATATTCGCCTAGAATTCGCTCCTACGCAGGACATAGAGTGCCAAATCCACTTAGAATAATCCACATTGGAAACTCTAGTAAAGAAGAAGTTGCAAAAGAGATTCTAGGTTTAACTAAGCTCAACTGGAATACCACTTCATTTTCCACGTTTTCGCCCATTACCATTAGATTTGCAGAAGGAGTAGGAAGAATACTATCTGAATTAAAAGATGATAAAGATCTGCAAGACCATTATCGATTTTTCATGTAAACAGATTATACTGTTGATTCAAGTTCCTTCTATTGACATATTTCTTTATCTTCTATTTACTGAGTATGTACTATGTATTTATAGTACTTTTACTATAATATTATGGTAATAAACCATAACAATATGGTTAGTTACCATAACAGGTGCCTAAATATGAAAGAAAATACGTACAAAATATTGGATATGTTGGCCAGAGAGATTGGCAATCCAATGTCAATTAACGAGCTCAAAAACAGGATAAGAAAATTTCATGGAAATGCAGACTACAAAAACATCCATACTTCCATACATGAAATGGAAAGATCTCGAATCATTACAACTGAAAAGATTGGAAAATCAACAATTGCAGAACTTAACTTTGAAAATTATCTTCTAATTGATCTTTTGTCAGAGATGGAACTAGTTAAAAAAATAAGATTTCTAGAAGACTATTCTGAATACCAACTACCGATTCAAGAATTAAACAGCATATTCAAAGAACTATTTTTTATCAAATCTGTTTTATTAATAGATCCAAAACGTAATGCAAAACTAAACAGAATGGAGTTGGTATGGATACATGTTGCACATCCATCAGTTGAAGCAGATAAAGAAATGGTTGTAATACAGGACTTTATACACAAATTGCAACAGGCTCACAATATCAAAATTGATTATCTAGTTTTACCAGATAAGAAATTTATCGAATTGCTGAAAATGGAAGAAGCAAACACTGCAAAAGAAATGTTGTCAAACAAAATCATTTTGTTTGATCCTCAAACATTTTGGATGGAAATCAAAGAAACATTGAGTAAAGGAATACGAATTAAGATTGAAGAACAAGAAACACATCCTGCCAAAATACGTGAAATTGATTTGGCTTTTAATCTTGCACGATTTGGTTACAAAGAAATGGGGACAAGAATATTTCCAGATGCAAAATCAATTGGAATTGAATATATTGTTATTTCAATTTTACTGAAAAAAGACAACATCCGAAGATTAGAAGCAATACCGATAATTCTTGCAAAAAATAATGAGAGGATAAACTATTCGCTTCTTGTATTTCTTGCAAGTAAATACAAAGTGATTAGACAATTACACAGTATACTGAAAGTTCTAGATGCACTAAAACCCTCCAAAGAAGTTAAAGATATCATGAAAGAGATTTCAGGTGCCATGAAACAGAAGATAAAAAATCACCAAAAAATAATCGAGTTGAGTCTAAAAGACATGGAGAAAAAGATGAGGCTGTACGATGTCATTGAATAAGCAGGTACTCTTGGACTTTCTAGAGGAACTGGATAAAGAACTTGAGCGTGAAATAACAGTAGTGGCAGTAGGTGGCACTGCGATGACCCTTCACAACGCAAAGGCCTCTACAATTGATGTTGATTTTACAATTCCAGCAGAGCATTTCAGTGAGTTTCACAGGGTTTTGGACCTGGTCCCTCACGGGTTCAAAGTCGATACGTGGAATAATGGAATGGTTTTCAGCCAAGATTTGCCTGATGACTATCTTACAAAAAGTAAGCTAGTAAGAACAAAGATGAAAAACATGAAACTAAGAACGCTTGATCCGCTTGACATCATCGTGACGAAGATCGGCAGACTCAATACAAGAGACAAGGAAGACATTGCAACATGCATCAAGAAGTATAAGATCACAAAAACACAGATCAAGAAAAGAGCAAAGCAAGTAATCTACACAGGTAGAGAAGAAAACTATGAGATTAATCTGAACCACGTAATGAAGAATTTTTTCTAAATAGAATTAAACGTTATGTGTAGATATTTTCATAATATCCTAGTTTTGCTAATTGTCTTCTTATTGATTCTGCAAGACTAGCAAATCCGTTACGTATGGCAGCATATAGTGCTCCTAGTATAGATGCTATGTCATTGTGACTTGTCATCTGTAATTTCCAAACCTGTTATCTGTTTTGATTTTACACCTACTGCCACATGAATTTTCAAGAATCCTCGTCGTTTCTGCCATTTCTGTCTCATCCGCTAGCCTCTGTCTGAACCTTGACTCCGGTACTATCAATTGCAATTACAATGTCCTTTCCCAGTTTGGGATTCATCTTGATGTGTAACTTGTTGACACGTTTCCAAATGGCAGAATACGTTGGAGTTTTTGATTTTTCTTTTAGATGTGATTTTATCAAACCTTCTGTTTGTCTGAATGGCAGATGTGGATAGAGATGGTAATACCTGATGCTTCCATGAATGATTCAGGATAAACGTACCTGTGTGTGTCCTTCTTTGTTATGATTCATCTCTTTGAGTTCTGTGCCCCATTGTTCCATTGCATCAAAAGAGAACATGATTTCTCCACGTCTGACTAGTGATTTATTGTATTTTTTCCAATTACGTTTCATAAAATGTCAGAAATATCTCTCTGATCTAAAGCTTGAGTGGTGAGATTAATTGGATAAACCAGTCATGTTAGGAAACACAGCATCTTGGGTTTGTATGCCTGGCATCAATTGTGATGCATTGGAGAGTATTGGGATGAGTTGATTGTATCAAGGCGTTTAATGCAGGTGTTTTCTACTTTGGTGAAATGCTTTCTATTGCTTTAATCTTTATGAGTATTTTTGTTTTGATCAGTGACACTCCAAATGAAAATTACGCTCAATTACAGATTTGGGAAATCTTTGCATCTTTAGATGTATTTCCATTTTTAAGTCAACTTGCCCCTTATTTGATAAAAATGGATGATAATAATCATAAAAAAGTATGGGAGTGTATAGGAACAAAATAATCTAAGTATGAAATAGAATTTGATTCAGAGTCTGATAAATTAAAAACATTCATGCAAATTTTTGTTTACTAGAATTTGGGCTCTGTTAACTTATCGTGATCTAGTCTAAAATCTTTTTCGTGTTAACTGTCGTGAGTTTTACCGGTTCTGTTAACTTGTCTGGTAGGTGTAAAAAGGATCTTCGCTGAAACACTCCAATATATGGGTACTGTTGCGTTGGTTCTGTTGCGTTAATGAGTGGTAATTCTCCCTGTTGCGTGTCGGGGGGTGATTTAAGGCTACCCTACCTCAAAAAGTTATATACAGTTTTTTTGAATAAACAGTATGTCTGAAGTACCAGATATTCAAACAAGTCAAAGCCCAACTTTCAAGGAAATTAACGTTACAGGTCAAGTTTCAAACCTCAGTTATGATGGAATGAAGTTAATAATTTTACATGATTCACCTGATCTTCAAAAAGCGTTACAAGGTGATCAATTCAAAATGTCCAAAGCAATAATCAACAGGAAAATTGAATGTACATTAAACTTGTCACCGCTAAATCTTAAAGCGTTGTCTAGGTTATTTCAACAAGAATTAGAAAGATATGAAAAATTATTTGGTACTATTTTATCTCCTGAAGAAGTAAATGAAAAATTTAGAAATCCAGGTTAGTTTTTCTTACTTGCATTTTGAATTATAGTTAACCACTTGTTATCACCTCTTATGTCAATTCCAGCTCTATCAGCAGGTGTATCATTATCCAAGCTCATGTGAGGTCTTATGTAGTTGTGGTATAGTTTGATTCCTGTAAGTGCTGGTGAATCGTCTTTTTTCAATCCACGAAACACTTTCTCTCTATCTCTAAATTCACCGTTTAATCTCTCTTGGATATTATTATTTGATAATTGGTGTTTAAAGTGAATCTCTTTGATGTGTCTGCTTGGCTTGTGCAAAAAATTCTTTGGTGCAAACTCTTTCTTAAATGCATCATTGTAAGCTGGCAGTCCGTCAGTTACAAACACACTAGGAACTTTCTTAGCTGTATCTTTACTCATCTTTAGGAGAGATTGAGCATTATGCTTGAACTTACTATCTGCTACTTCTTGAGCTATCCAAAATCTGGTTTCATTATCCATCATGGCAAACAGATATTTTTTGTCACCGTTGATCTTTAGCCATACCTCATCTGCATGCCATTTTTCGCCTACTTGTGGGATTATTGTAGATAGATAGTTATCCATCAGCTTGACGTATTTTTTGACCCACTTGTAGATAGCAACATGGCTCATATTGACACCTTGAAGTTTAAGGAATTTCTGAACACCACGTAAAGATTCACCTGTAAAGTATAACTGCATTGCACTGGTAATAACTTGAGGTGAGGCATGCATTCCTCTATTATCCTGAAATTGGTTCACCCCATCATTTCTAGACTAAAATCACGATACGTATGGAACAGAGGCAAGAATCATAGAATTATGCAGAAATTAGATCCAGTCAAAGTATCATGGATAATCAGACAAAAGGAAAATGGAATGAGAAATGCAGATGTTGCTGACTCTATGAAGATATCAACACGTTGGGTGCAGAAACTATATTCACGATATCGCAGTGCAGGAGTAATTCCCACTCTAAGAAAACCAGGACGGCCAAGAAGAATAATTACAGAGGAGATGAATCAAACTGTGCAGTCAGCATTTGAGAAATTCAGATGTTCAGCAGTATTTCTTGAGAAAATACTTGATTCTGATGGAATCCATATACCTCATAATACCATTCACCAAATACTAAGGAATAAGGGATTGGCAGAAGAACAACCAAAGAAGAGAAGAAGACGAAAATGGATAAGATTTGAGAGAACATATTCTAATTCTATGTGGCATACTGACTGGAAGAAATTAGATGACGGCAGATGGTTTTTGTGTTACCAAGATGATGCCTCACGATTCATCGTACATTATGGTGTGTTTGCAGAAGCTACAACAGTAAATGCACTTGTAGTTCTCAGTGAAGCAATTGTAAAGCATGGTAGACCAGCATCAATATTGACTGATCATGGTTCTCAGTTTTACGCAAACAAATCAGAATACAAAAGAAGAGGGGCAACAGAATTTGAAAAGGAACTAGTGAGATTGGAAATCAAACACATTCTAGCTAGAGTGAATCATCCACAAACAAATGGCAAGCTGGAGAGATTCCACGGGGAGATTCAGAGAAAACAAAAATGGTTTGGCACAATAGATGAATTGGTTCATTGGTATAATTATACAAAACCACACATGTCACTTGACTGGGATACTTTGGAAACTCCAGCCAAAGCGTTTGTAAGAAAGATGCCACAAAAGGGGAGTACAGTTATTGATGAGCAGACAGGAGAAAAGTATCATGCAGAGTAAAAGACGAACTGATTTTGGGATACCACATGAGGCATGCATTCCCTCAAAGCCTAAATTAAATGAGAACCTTTTGAGACAGTCCTTACACTGATAAATCTGAATATTGTGAGTTTTGTTTTTTCTAATGCCAGCTTTTTTCAAGTTCTCTGAATTACAGAACTGACAAGTTGTTAGATTGACTGTATCGATAACAATGGACTTTTTTACTGCTTTTCTTAGTTTCAATGAAATCTCAACGGCATGAATATGCTTACAGCAAACTTTTCTAAACTGATGATCTTCACAAGAACAGACCCAACCAATTTCAGTGCCTACAACATCATGCGTTTTATCACGTGACTGTGAATTTATTTTGTAATGAGTCTCATTCAATCTTTTAATTTGGTCATCTCTTTCTACAATTTGCTTTCCTCTTAATTCTCGTTGATTCATTGATAACACACCTCAAAAATTATAAGATGGGAGAATGAAGTATACTCAGATCGTAACAACTTCATCATTGGCTCTCCCAAGCCTTTGATTTCTTTTTTCATCATCATATCTTGCTTCATACCATACTATAGGTTCAACCCATATATTAACCTATACTTTTAACCCATATATGGTAAGAATATATATGGGTTAAACGTATAGTATGTATGCAAGAGACAACAAAAGTAGATGGAGACTATTGGAGACATGAATGCAACAGATGCGGAAAAATTTGGTATAGCATTAATGAATCCCCCAAGAATTGTTCAAGTGTCAAGTGTAAGTCTCCGTACTGGGATAAGATGAGAGTACGCTAATTTGTTCAGAGCCTAAAAGCCACGACAGTTAACAGCAAGAAGATCATGATCAAAGACTCGACAAGTTAACAGAACCAACAAATTCTCTAGGATTTAATATTTCCATTTTGTGAGAATTAGAGTTAGCAAGAATATGATACATGGATGCTAAAGTTGATTGAATATCGTTTCTTTTATCTAAGAATAATTCACGGTCAGCAGTAATGAAATAATCAACTTCTTTCATCCAAGCAATTACAATATGAAATCTATCTTCACGATCACGTAAACAAACTTTCTCATGGAATTCCTTTAGTTCATTAAAACAATTAGGATCATTTTTGTCTAAATCAATTACTACATTTTTACAAGTAGTATAGGCTTTTGCAAAAGCCCCTTTCTTAGTATCACTTAAAGAATGACTGTGTTGCGTTCCTTCAAAATAATTTATTTCAAATTCAGATGAGTGTATGGCAAAACTTTGACGATTACGTATTATTTCTAATATTGCATCAGATTCTAGTTTGGTTTTCTCATCTTTTACTTGAAAAGGTCTCATCCATGCATTGATATAGCGACAAGCATAAGTTCGTGAGTTATTTTCAAGATATTTTATTCTGGTTATTCGTATTTACTTAGGTAAAATTATCTATTTTCTAATTTATTGATGATTTTTAGTTCACGAACTTTGTCTCTTCGCTATATCAAAATATAATTTTGGAAGTAGATCGGATGATGATCGTTCATTAGAACTCATTAGAATACAACATAAAATGTCGGAATATGTGGATATAAGTTATTTATAATATTTGATCTGAATTAATTCATTTTTTATTTTTAAACTATCATAATTCTATACAAGATTATGAAAAAGTAAATCATAGGCGTGACATGGGACAGGAATTTGCAACAAAACAGCTCTACGCCCTTCGGGCCCATACTATTCCATTAGTTTTAAAATAAGCAAATCCAAAATTCATTGGCCGCGATGAAGAATCAGAGTTATATCTGAACGATGATTGGAAGGCATTTGTCTGAGCTGCCAAAACTTATTTGTTAATTTGATTTTTCACTTTTTCTAAAATACTCTCATCTACAAGATTTTGTTCATACAGTGCTTCTGTAATTTGTAAAATGTTTAGAATTGAATGCATTTTTACTCCTAATTCCGATAAAGCCTCATCAGCACCTTCCATTCTGTTAACAATTACATATGCATCTTTTATCGAAATGTTGACTTCTTTTAGAGATTTTATAGCATTTACAACTGAACTGCCAGTAGTTGCTACATCGTCAATCATTACAACTCTCATTCCATCATGAATTTTTCCTTCAACTGATTTTGAAGTACCATGATCTTTTGGTTTACTTCTTACATAGATTAGCGGCTTGACAGTTTCTATAGCCAATGCAGATGCAATTACTAAACCTCCTGTTGGCACTGAAACAATGGAATCAAACTTATCTAATCCAATATCTTGTGTAATCTTGTTTTCAAGATATTTTACCATTTTTCTAAAATCTTGAGGATAGCTTGGAACTAGCCTTAAATCTACATAGTATGAACTCTTTTTTCCACTGGCAAGTGTAAAGTTTCCAAATTTTATGATGCTATTTTGATGCAAAAAGGTTGCAAACTCTTTTACAAATTCCATATCAAAATTAACTACACTGGATTTATTTTGGTTTGTATTATGTATGAATTATGCCTGAAATCTGGTTAAATTATGGTATTACAGACGTTGTTTTGGACATAAGAGCCGAGAATTTAGAGCAAAAAATTGATTCTGAAGGTAAAATTTTGGAAGATTCGGAGATCAATGAAAAACTCAATACACTTGATTTGTCAAAACCAATGGAACTTGTAGTTTTACATAATTCAAAATCTATTCAAAAAATTATTTTATCCTTGTTTACTTTGTGTGAGCAAAAATCAAAGCCTTTCCCAAAAATTCTAACTGATAAAAAAATCCTGAATTTGGTCAAAGCAGGATTGCCTGAAGGAAGCTCAGTTAACGAATTTGATGATATTGGTATTTCAAATTCTAATCTGGTATTCATGGCTGAAATGGAATTTGATGGATTATTTGGCTATGAAACCATTTCTACTCGTCTAATCAAAAAATTTGGTCTAGAATCTATGCTATCCGCATATGCAAAAAGACAAGGAAACCTTCCTACACCTGGACAATATCCTGAAAGTTTGCAAGAAGCAAAAAATTTCACCAATAATTTTGAAATTCAAGGAATTGAAATAGTCGCAAATTCTGAAGGCATAGTTAATTTTTCTATCGGGCATCCTTCAGAGACTCTTTCTTCCACTAAAATTTTAGAATCTAATTCAATCAAAGATGTTGGTCAACATAAAACAATGATAATCAGTACTGGTAAAGATGCAAGTAATGATAATCTTGGAAAATCACTTTCTTCATTATGGAATTGTTCAAGTGTAATCAAAAAAGATGGTCTTGCTATTTTAGTGGCTGAATGTAAAGGTGGTTTAGGTTCTGATGCCATTCAACAATACATTGAAGATAGATTAACTTTAGAACAACTACGAAACCCTACCAAATACATTAGTGGAATGGAGGATTTGTTGTTTCTTTCAGAAATTAAAAAGAATTTCCAAATTGGTTTAATTTCAATTCTTCCAGAATTTTATGCAAAAAAACTTGATATGATTTCTTTATCAGGAATAAAACCATCTCTGGATTATGTTCTAAAAACACAAGGTGCCAGACAAAAAGTTGCAGTAGTTACAGATGCTGCTAGACTTTTGTTACGGTAAAATACTAGGCAAAAAATCTGCTGGTAATGGCGCACACAAAAACGCCAATACTATAATTCCAATATATGCAAGTTTTCTATTTCTTGAAAGTGGTGAAACATCATCTAGTGGATTTGCACTAGGATTTTTTGAACTCATTACGAAAATCAAAATTGCCATTATCCAATAATTTAACAAAACAAGAATTGCCATACTTCCATAAGTTGCATACCTGTGTAACTTTGGTCCAAGTAGTGTTCTTGCCATGTGTCCTCCATCTAGTTGCCATGCTGGTAGCAAATTCAAAAATGTAATTAAAAATCCAATCCAAGCTGCAAACATGACTGGAGTCATAATTATTTCATGACCATCTCCACCTTTACCAAACATTGCCAGACTAGCAGTCATTAACAATGGTTCTCCCATATTCCATTCTATCAATCCGCCTTCAGCAAATAATCCTGCAGCAACTTCTTGATCTAAAATTGGTGCAGTATATGCTCCATAAATTGAAACTATTACTGCAATTACTAATCCTGCAATAGGGCCTGCAATAGCAACATCAAATAAAATTTCTCGATTAATGGTTAATCCTTTTGATTGAATAAATGCACCAAATGTTGGGATGCCAATTATAGGTAATCCTGGAATAAAGTAAGGCCAAGTTGTTTTCAATCCATGCATTTTTGCAGCAATAATATGGCCAAGCTCATGAATTCCTAAAATTCCTAGCAATGCTAATGTGTAAACTGCAGCTATCTCTAGAGGATCTCCAATATCTACAATTGAATTTGTTCCAGATGTTCTATAGTATCCATCAACCATTACAAATGAAATGACAACTGCAAACAAAATTCTAGGAGTCCATGCTGTACTCAACCATTTTCTCTGTTTTTTCGGAGTAAATTTTTGAATGACGATGTATTTCCCACCATTCATCTCTATTAATTTACAAACGTAACTCATATTTTCTAACTTTCTTGCCAAATCCTCAAATTTTGATTTAAATTCTAAATCTTCAATTCTAAATTCTAATGAGAATTCTGCTTTTACAAAATCACTGACTTCAAATATAGAATTGACTAGTGAAACAATTTCTTCTTGTGAAGGATCCTCCATCTATTTAGGGCTAAAATCTTTCCATTAAATGGTTTTTTGGTTTAAAATTAAATAATGATGCATCTATCCCATAATATGCAAGTAATCCTTAGACAACTAGGTGATTGTAATATCCGACGAGCAGAACCAAGCGATCTGATTTCTATAATGGAAATTAACCTCAAAACACTTCCTGAACACTATTCTGATTATTTCTATGAAAGCTTACTTGCAGAAATTCCTGAGGCCTTTATTGTTGCAGAAATTGGTGGACGACATGTTGGCTATATCATGTGTAAAACTGAATATGGTTTTTCAAATTTTAAGAAATTAGGATTTGTCAAAAAAGGCCATGTAGTTTCTATTGCAGTTCTTGATGAATATAGAAAAAGAGGCATTGGAGGGGTACTTGTTGAAGAATCAGTCAATGGTGTAAAATTAAAAAAATGCGATGAATTCTATCTCGAAGTACGATGTAGCAATAATGAGGCTGTGAGACTATATGAAAAATTTGGATTTACCATTCGACAACAACTAAATGCTTACTATCGAGATGGTGAAGATGCATACCTTATGGCAATTGAATTAGACTAGTTCAAACCAATAAATAACTCACAAAAAAATTCTTTGCAATGAACAAGCGTAAAGGAATGGGCATTACCATTTTTGTGCTTTGCATTGGTGGATTCTTTCTTTATGCATACTTGTTGATGCTCTCTGAATGGAGTCCTATTGTATTGCAATTATCAGTATTGATGATTGCAGGAGGAATACTTGGAGTAATTGCATGGATTGGATATGTTATGGCAACAACAAAACCTTCACCTGCATCAATTACATCTGATGACTAGTATATTTGGAAATTTTTACATCTACTACTGTTTGATAATATCTAGGACCTACTGCTCTAACGATTTTTGAATCTAGAATTTCTGATTGTACTGGTGTCACTTGTAGATAATGTTCTTCTGAAAGTTTTTCTGCATCTGATTTTTTATCTGCATGAATATGTGAATAGTAATGAATTATGCCGCCATTTTTTGTTGTACTAATTGCAGATTCTAAAAATTCATCTGATCTTTCAGGTAATAACATCAATGTTCTATCAGCTTTGTCAATTAGTTGCTCTTTGATGATTTTTAATGCATCACCATTTATAGAAATCACTTCTCCTGCAAGTTTGTTTAGTTTGATATTTTTTTCACATAGTTTTGATGCAGTTGGATTGATGTCAAGACTATAAACAGTGCATTTTTTCTTTTTTGCAGCCATTATAGAAAACATTCCAACTCCAGCAAACATATTGTTGATTATCTCACCATCCTGAACCAAATTTGCAATTCTTTCCCTCTCTGTAGAAAGCCTAGGTGAAAAAAATGCATTTTCAACATCTACTGTAAATCTACAGCCAAATTCTTTGTATTCTGTTTCAGTATTGTCCTCTCCTGCAAGAATCTCCAGATTTCTAGTACGAAAATCCCCTTCTACATCTGATGCCTGATAAAAAACACTTCTGACAACTTTTACTTCATTTAACAAAGTCTCACCAATAATTTTTTTCTTAGATAAGAGAGAATCTGGAATTCTTACAATGATGATATCTCCAATCTGATCAAAGGCTGAAATTAATTCATCACTTTCTTCTTGTGTGAGAGCATCACCTAATGCTTTTTTTAACATCCGAGTCAATTCTTGTAATAATAATTTCCAGAAGTTTTCTGATCTTTATCTAATCTACTTTCTAGTTTGTTTACACGAGGTCTAAGACTTCTCTCATCTCTTCTAAATGACATATCAAGTGATTTTAGAAATCTATTCATGGCATCAGCTTTTGGCATTGGAGATGTAGCTTTTCCTGCTAATCCTGATTTCCCCTCAAAGATTACCATTGTATCAGAAGTTAAATCCATCAACTGTAAATCGTGATCAATTACTATTGCTGATTTTCCAAAGGAACGAACAAATTTTTGTAAAAATTTTGCTACTGCAATCCTATCTTCTACATCTAAAAATGCTGAAGGCTCATCTAATGCATACAGATCTACTTTTTGTAATAGACATGATGCAACTGCAACTTTTTGTAATTCTCCCCCAGAAAGATTTTTGACAGATTTATTGTAAAGTTTTTTAACTTTTAATGGATCAAGTATTTGTTCTTCTTCAAGACTTCCTTCAACTGGACTACCGTTTGCTTTATCTAATAATGCTACAACTTCTACATCAATATCGTTTTCAAGATATTGTGGTTTGTATGCTATCTTAATTTTTTTATCCACGCTACCAGAATCTGGTTTTTCAACTCCTGCAATCATCTTCATCATGGTAGTTTTTCCAAGAGCATTTGCACCCATTATGCCTAAAATTTCGCCTTTTCTTACTTGACCAGGCTCAATTTCTAATGAAAATGAAGGGAATTTTTTTTCAAGTTTTGGATAAGTTACAACTGCACTTCCTTCTTGAAATATATCAGTAGATGAAGAGGATACATCAAAAGAAAATTTCTTGTCTCTAAATCTAACATTTTCATTTGGTAAATATCCATCAAGAAAAACATTGATTCCAATTTTAGTAGATAAAACATTTGAAACAATTCCATATGCTGCAGGTTCACCGTATAATACTTCGATATAGTCACTGAGAAAATCTAATAATGTAAGATCATGTTCAACTACCATCACACTTTTTCCAATTTTTGCTAAACTCTGTATTGTACGAGCAACTCCTATTCTTTGAAAAACATCATTGTATGATGATGGTTCATCAAAAAAGTAGAACTCTGTATCTTTTGCTGCAGCTACTGCTACTGCAATTCTTTGTAGTTCACCTCCACTAAGTTCCTTTAAACTCTGTTCCATAGAATTCTCTAATCCTAAATCTTTGATTAGTTCTCTAGACACTCCTCTTTCATCATATTTGTCAATGAGTTCTTTTCCTGTTCCATCAAATGCTTGTGCAATCTGTTGAACTTGTTGTGGTTTTATTGATGCACGAATTTGTTTTTGTTCAATTTTTTCAAAATGTTGTTTAAGTTCAGTTCCACTATAGTATTTTAAAATCTCATCCCATTCAGGTGGATTTTCATATCGTCCAAGATTTGGTTTTAGATTTCCTGATAATATGTTAACTACTGTACTTTTTCCCATTCCATTTCTACCTAATAATCCTACAACTTCTCCTTTCCTTGGAGTAGGTAATTTGAATAAGCGAAATGAATTTGGACCATACTGGTGAATTTTATCTGTGGCTAATTCACTTGCTAGATTTACAATAGTTATTGCATCAAATGGACATACTTTGACACATATTCCGCAGCCATTACAAATATCTTCATCGATCTGGGCTTTGTTTGTCTCTTCATTTAGAATAATGCAATCTGCTCCTGATTTGTTAACTGGACAGTATTTTATGCACTCTAAACCACATTTTTTTGGCTGGCATAAGTCCTGATCTAAAACAGATACTCTATGTGTCATGTCGTAACTCGGTATTTTCTTTGCTTTATACCTATTTTGAGCGTATTTGATAGCTGTCGTTACGTTAATAGATGAGAATTCGACATCAATTTTCAAGCCGGCCATAGCGTTAGGGTGCGACCCAATCCCATTCCGAACTTGGAAGTCAAACCTAATGTCGCTGTTGTGCTACTAAGATGCGAGAGCCCTTGGGAAGCAGCAGTGCTGGCATTTTCTAATTTACAATCAATCTTTTAATATCCAATTAATTTGGTTGATGTGATTTCAATGCCTAATTGTTCTGTTTGTGGAGAATTATGTGACAATGATATTAGACTACTAAATCACATGATGGAAAAACATGGTTGGAGAAATCCAAATGTCGATAAACCAGATAGAAACAGTAGAGGTTACTAGTTCTACAGATTTTGTAAATAATCTAAAATTAATCTTACACCAAAACCTGTAGCACCTTTTGGATTGTATGATTTTTCTTTTGTAGCTCCTTGTATCCATGCAACTCCTGCAATGTCAATATGTATCCATGGTGTGTTTTCAATAGCATTTTTCAAAAATGCAGCAGCTGTAATAGTTCCTGCTGCTCTTCCTATTCCAACATTTTTCATATCTGCAACATCTGATTTTACCATATCCATATAGTCTTGATTTAATGGTAATTCCCAAACTTCTTCTGTAGTTCTTTTAGATGAATCATTAATTTTCTTTGTCAGTTTTTCATTATTTGATATGATTGCTGCTACATTGGTACCTAATGCTACAATGCATGCGTCAGTTAGAGTTGCAAAATCAATTATTGCCTTTGGTGAATAGTGTTTTTCTCCATATGATAATGCGTCAGCTAAAATCAATCTACCTTCTGCGTCTGTGTTAAGAATTTCAGCAGTTTTTCCATTATACAACTTTATGATGTCTCCTGGTCTGTATGATTCCCCACCAGGCATATTTTCAACTGATGGTATAACTCCAATAACATTAATTGGTAATTTTAATTCTGAAACTGTTTTCATTATTCCAAGAACTGTACATCCTCCACATTTGTCAAACTTCATTTCATCCATTGAAGCTCCAGGTTTTAATGAAATTCCACCTGTGTCAAACG
Source organism: Candidatus Nitrosopumilus sp. (assembly GCA_965248045.1). GTDB lineage: Archaea > Thermoproteota > Nitrososphaeria > Nitrososphaerales > Nitrosopumilaceae > Nitrosopumilus. The sequence goes on along the minus strand of CBDFIG010000001.1, from coordinate 29,562 downwards.
TTACTGCCTTACCAACTAGAACAATTGGTTTTTCATTTCTAGATCCACGATTATGTTCTAAAACAATTAGTTTAGGTTCATTTTTACTGCCTTGTCCGACTGCTGTAATTCCACCAAAACCTTTCTTTTTTAATTCAGGTTTAGAAAATACGTTACATTTCATCTTGTTCTTTTTGGAAATTGTTTTTGCAAAATCTGCTAATGTACTTGGAGTACATTCGTTTGGAGGTAAATTAGCAATACTTTTTGTAAATATTGCACCATCTGCTACAACTATCGCTGTTTTGATTGCTTGAGAGATTTTGTTTGATTTAGAAACTATGATTGTTAGATCTGGTGAATTGTCTACTTTTTCTGCCTTAAATTTATCAAATTTGTAAAGTCCCATCTTAGAACCTTCTACAATCTGAGAAACAGATGAAATTTGATCAGTTACAAAACTTGGAGGAGTAATTATTGAAAATTCTTTTAGTTTTAACTCTCTTGCTTTTTGTGCAATTTTACCTGAGACTAGTCTTATGGTATCTTTTGTTAAGTTCTCTTTTTTTCCTAGTCCTGCAAGTAAAATTCTCTGTGCAGATTTTTTTCCAGATAATGGAATGATACTTAATTTTCCTAATTTTCCTTCCATATCTTTTAGAGATTGGCTGATTATTGAGGCTGTTTTGGTATCAAATTTTCCTAATCCTAGAACCTTGTTTGAATTTTCTAATACAAAGCCACAAAGAAGTTGTGTTTTCTTTTTTGTAGAACTTTCAATTTTTATCTTCATTCTGAATCTCTGAGTTTTGAAGTCTTATTTAGATTTACTAAAGATCTATTTTTTTGCTGTTTGTAAGCAAACTTGATGATCTTATGAAAACTGCTTTAACCGTTTTACAGTCTTGCTGACAATTTTCATCCACTCTCATAGTTGATGAGTTTTTTATTTTTTTAGAAAAAATTGATTTTACTAATGGATATAATGCTGCTCTTCCGCCATATGCTCTTTTTTCATCAATAAACCAAAACATCTCTAAAGCAGATTCATCTAAAACTTCATTTCTTATTTTTGTTCCAAAATCTGAATAGTGTCCTACCATTGTTATTTTGCCTCTTGCCAAAAAATCAACAAATTTTGCAAATTTTACACACAAGTAACATTGATTATCAAAAACTGCAATTGGAATATTTTCTTTAATTTCCATAATATTCTATAGTGGCGATCAAATTAAAATTTTACAGAAGTAGATTTTTATTCAATTTACAAAGATAACGATCAAGATGGGGCTTAATTATTATCAAATTAAGAAGAATATTCTTCGAGCCCGTAGATTAGTGATAAAATCAACCAATATTGCAGGCTCTGGTCATCCTGGAGGTTCTTTCTCTATGGCAGAAATTTTGGGTTGCTTATTTTACAAACATCTAAAATTTGATCCTAAAAATCCTCAATGGGAAGACCGAGATCGTTTAGTTTTATCTAAAGGTCATGCTTCTCCTGGATTGTTTTCTAACATGGCAGTTGCAGGATATTTTCCAGAATCTGAACTTGAAACTTTACGGAAATTTGGCAGTAAATTGCAGGGACATCCAGACCTAAAATGCCCAGGTGTAGAATTCTGTGGTGGATCTTTAGGTACAGGGTTATCTTATTCTGTGGGAATTGCACTAGCTGCAAAAATTAATTCCAAAGATTATCATGTTTATACTATCATTGGAGATGGAGAATCCGACGAGGGTCAAATTTGGGAAGCTGCTATGACTGCTGCAAAATACAAGGTCGATAATCTTACTGCATTTCTTGATAGAAATTTCATTCAACAAGACTCTTACACTGAAAAAATTATGCCATTAGATGAAAGATTAGAAGGTGATGATCTTTCTGAAATGTGGAAAGATGCATCCCGTTGGAAAACTGGTGACAAGTGGAGATCTTTTGGTTGGAATGTAATTGAAGTTGATGGGCATAGAGTTGAACAACTAGATGCCGCAATTAAAAAAGCAAATGCAACAAAAGGAATACCAACCATGATAATATCAAGAACGATTAAAGGAAAATCTGTAGAACACATGGAGGATAATCCTCAATGGCATGGAAAAGCTCCTGATTCTGATATAGTTCCTATAATTAATTATGAATTAGATTCACAATTCATGATTGCTCCGTCTATCATTGCAGGAGACATGACAAATCTAGAAAATGAAATTAAAAGATGTGTTTCTGGTAGATCTGATTATATTCATCTTGATGTAATGGATGGTCGATTTGTTCCAAACAAAACTTTTGATCATACTAAAATCAAAGAACTAAGATCACTTACAATAATTCCATTTGATTCACATTTAATGATAAATGAACCTGTAAAACATGTTAGAGATTACATTGATGCAGGTAGTGACATTATTACAGTTCATGCTGAAGTAACTGATGAATCTAGTTTTGGAGAGATTCATGATTTACTAAAACAAAATCAAGTTGGTGTTGGGTTTGCAATAAATCCTGATACTGAATTACCTGAATGGTCTTACAAATTTTTGTCTTCACTTGATCAACTAATTGTAATGTCTGTAGTACCTGGAAAATCTGGTCAGAAATACATTGAAGAAACACATGCAAAGATGTCTAGACTAAATTCTATTCTAAAAGAACATAATTTTTCAGGCTATATTGAGGCTGACGGAGGAGTAAATCTTGAAAATATCGGCCCTATTTTTGCAGATGGTGCTCGTGCCTTTGTTGGAGGTGGTGCAATTGTTGGACAACAAGATGTTCGAGGAGCAATTAGTGATTTTAGAAATGAGGTTTTAAAATCTCGAAGACGTATTTTACTTGATAAAGCAAATAAGTTTGGTGGAACAGACTTAGTAAACAAATGGATTGGTTTGCATGTTGTAGGAGAAAAACAAGAACAAATTAAAAAAATTGCACAGGAGGCAGGATACATTTGAATGAACCAACAATGACTGATATGCGTTCAGAATATTCTAAAGCATTGATTCAAGCTGGAAAAGATAATCCTAACGTTGTTGTTTTAGGTGCAGATACCACCGATTCTCTAAAGACTTCTGGATTTGGAAAAGAATTTCCAAATAGATTTTTTAATGTTGGTATTGCTGAAGCAAATCTTGTTACAGTTTCTGCCGGATTAGCAATTTCTGGCAAAGTTCCTTTTGCTAGTACTTATGCAATATTTTTACCAGGTAGGGCAGTTGATCAAATTCGAAATAACATTGCATATCCATCACCACCTGGTAAAAAAGGTCTTAATGTAAAATTAGTAACATCTCATGGTGGTCTATCTGTTGGACCTGATGGAGGATCTCACCAACAAATTGAAGATATAGCAATAATGAGAGTAATTCCAAATTTTCGAGTTTTCATTCCTGCTGACACTGTTTCAGTTTCTAAATTAATTCATTTAATGGCAAACGAGTATGGTCCATTTTACATGAGAATGGCAAGATCAAAAACTCCTTTGATTCATTCAGAATCTCAAGAGTTTCAAATTGGAAAGGGAATTACTCTAAGGGATGGTTCTGATTGTACTATTGCAGCTTGTGGAATTACTGTTAGAATGGCTTTAGAAGCTGCTGAGTCATTACAGCAAGAAGGAATTTCTTGTAGAGTTTTAGATATGTTTTCAATAAAACCAATTGACAATGAAATTTTAGAAAAAGCAGCAAGAGAAACAGGTTGCATAGTTACTACTGAAGAACATAATATTTTTGGTGGAATGGGCTCTACAGTTGCAGAATCTGTTTCTGAATCATACCCTGTACCAATAAAGAGAATTGGGGCTCAAGATATGTTTGGGGAATCTGCTAGAGACAACGAAGTTCCTTTACTCTTAGAGAAACATGGAATTACACCAATTAATATAGCAAAACAAGTCAAAGAAATTAGGAGTAAAAAACTATGAAGATTTTTCTTGATACTGCTAACCTTGATTCTATTAAAAAATTCAATGACATGGGATTGCTAGATGGAATTACAACAAACCCATCTTTAATGTCTAAAGAAAAAGGTAATCCTAAAGATGCAATGGAAGAGATTACAAAAATTATCAAAGGTGATGTAAGTCTAGAAGTTGTAAGTACAGAATATTCTGGAATGATGGAAGAAGGAAAACGTCTTCGTGAATATGGAGACAATGTTGTGGTTAAAGTTCCAATGACACCTGATGGTTTGAAAGCATGTAAATCACTTTCATCAGAAGGAATCCCTGTTAATGTTACATTGATATTTTCTCCAAACCAAGCTTTACTTGCTGCAAAATCTGGTGCAAAATATGTTAGTCCGTTTATTGGAAGATTAGATGATATTGGTCAAGATGGAATGCATCTAATTAAAGAAATCAAAGAGATATTTTCTAATTATGATTTTGTAACTCAGATACTTGTTGCAAGTATTCGTCATCCAGTACATGTAGTTGATGCAGCAAAAATTGGGGCAGATGTAGTAACTTTACCTCCAGCTGTCTTAGACAAGATGTTGCAACATCCATTGACAAAAATTGGTTTAGAAAATTTCCTTGCAGATTGGGAAAAAGTCAAAGCTGGAAATCCTGATCTCAAAATATAATCAAATCAATTCTAGCAAATAGCACCTATGAAAAAATTTTAAAAATGAAAAATAAGGCTATTCTATGAATTTTTACTACTTCTTTTTTCTAGAACCAGTGCCTCTACCTGAAGACATTGTACCTTTGTATTCTGGTCTTTCTTTTGGTGCAGCTGTATCGCCTAGTTTTCTAGAACCAGTTCCTCTACCGGAAGATACTCTAATATTTTTTGATGCCTCTTTTCTTGATGCTTGAATTTTTTTAAATTCTTCACCAGTCCATTTTGTAGCATCGTCATCAACTTCAATAATTTTTGTGCCTCTTCCACTGCGTATTCTGATTTTGGCCATAAATTATGGTAAATTCACTGGTATTTATCTAAGCTCATTTTTGTCATTGAAAAATAGATCAAAAAAATCCTAGAATATTCTTGTTTTAATTACCGATCCAGCCTAACTTTTTGAAATATGCAAACATCATGATTGCAGGAATTGCTGAGGCAAGAATAACAATAATGAACATTGTAAATGGACCTAAGAACATTGCATTGTCACCAATTTCTCCTGGTAAATTAACATTCATTCCATAAAATGTTCCAATTACTGTTGATGGAATTGCTAGAGTGAAGATAATTGTTAGTAATCCAAGTACTTTGTTTGTTTTTTCAGTACTTAGCACAAAGTCTGTATCTTTGTAAATTTCCATAGTCTCCCTTGATTCTTCTAATGTTTCAATTACTTTGTCAATGTGGTCAATTACGTCATCAAAAAATAACGCAAGTTCTTCATCGTCTCTTTCAGAAAATCTTTTGATATTTTTTGCAATCTCTAATACAAATTTCTTTAATGGATTAGCAATTCTTCTTAATCTGTTAATTTCTCTTCTAAGTAAAGCAATATTTCTTGCTACTGGTTTTGTTTCATCAAATACTCTGTCTTCTATCTCATCTAGATTTGCAATAATCTTTCTTGAAGTATGTAAAAGATCATCTACAAGTACATCTATGATTTCGTGAAGTAGCAATCCAGAGGATTTTCCTAATAATCTGTTTTTTCTTTCCTCATCTGAACCTGTTTTACACATTTCTGCTAAATCTACTAGTGGTTTGAGATCTCCTTGATGTACTGTAACTATGAAATCTTTTCCAAGAAATATTGATAACTGACTATTTTTTTCCATTCTTACTTTATGTGCTAATGGTGGAAAATGCAAAATTACAAAAAAGTGATCATCATAACTATCTAGTTTTGGAAGTTCAAATTTAGTCATACAGTCCTCAATGTTTAGTTCATTGAAATGATATTTTTCAGCTAATTTTTCAACATCATTTCTATCTGGATTTTGTAAATCAACCCATGCAAATTTTTCTCCTTGAATGGTTTCTATCTTTCTTTCAATAGAATCCTCTACTGATTTTCTACCTGAACGCAATCTTTTGGTGATGAATCCTTTTCTCAAGTCGAAGAGTACCCTAATACAACAAATTTAAAGCGATCGCTGTTATGTTACACAAAAAATACTCTAGAGTTTGAGGCTACTTGAATGGCATTAAATTTACTGTGCCATAATATGTTAGTCCGATTGCTATTCCCATTGCAATCCACCACCATCTCATACATCAAATTACATTTAGTTAATAATAAATCTACAGTCTAATTTTTAGCTAAAAATCAAAGATTATTACAGGATAAACAATTTTCTTTTCTTGTGGCCCTCGTAGTACAGTGGTTAGTATAGAGGATTGTGGATCCTCGGACAGGAGTTCGATTCCCCTCGAGGGCCTTGAACTAATTTCTAGAAAATGCCAAACTTACTTGATTCCATCTCTTCTTTGATGGCAAGTTTGAATCGTGGGGATTTTCTTTCTACATTCTTTGTTAGCCAAGTAAGAAATTTCTTCTCTACTCCTCTTCCCTTTAATTTATGAAAATCTGCTCCCATCATTTCTACTAGTTTTTCAACAAGGGATCTATTCACACTTAGAACAAAAAAGTGCCATCCAAAAGCAAATTCTGAATCAGTCATAACAAAATCTTCCTCGCTGTGAACCATTTCTTCTAAAAGAGATAACTGATGAGTTAGTGCTTTACTTGTTTTATCATAATCTATTGCAGAAACGTTAATGTTGATTCTACTCTCCATGCTCTATTTACTTTAAAACAAAATAAAAAGCTTGTACAAATTATTCTTTTAAAAGATATTCAAAATCTATGTCAAACTGCATTTTCATGATGTTAAAATAAGTTTGAATGGGCTCTGGAATCTCTTCGGTACATGATACACCTAATTTTTTTGCGTTAATCCAAATTATCAATGTCTGTATAATTGTCAAAAATCTGTCATTGCCGGTTTCTGGGGCTCCAATGGATTTTGTGTATCTTTCTGCAAATTCCCAGGCAGTTACAAAATCTATACATTTTACACCAAAAATTGATAATAATTGCTCTTGCATACTTTGTGCTTTTCTAAATGGTACTTTGTTGATAATATATGGAAAATTTACTTTATCTGGAAGACAATCTGGAAATGGTCCCCAGATTGTAATTATTTTTGTTTCTGGTTTTAGCTTTTCAAATTTTTCTAACATTTGATTAATCACATTATCATCTGTAAACCAAAACAAAATTACTGTAGCCTCTGAGATGTCTGATTCTTCAATATTTTTACAAATTAATTGTGCTTGAATATTTTTTTGCTCAAGAATCTCTTTACTCTGTTTGATTTTTTCAGAATTATTGTCTATTCCTACAGCTTTCTTCACTTTGAATTCCTTTACTGCAATTTCAATTCCTGTTTCATCTCCACATCCTAAATGATAAAAAATGTCATTTTCTCCCAAATCTGCAAACTTGAAAATTTCTCTAAACGATTTTTCTGGAAGTTGGACATCTTCTCCACTAAGTAAATTTTCTGGAAGTGTTTCTAAATATTCTTCAATTTTCAATAGTATTATTACAACAAGAGAGAATTTATTCTCTTATGCTTTCTAATTTTGAAACTGCCTGCCATAACTGCGTTCTTACGTATGAAGGCATGTTTGGATCTTGTGTTACATCATCTAGTAGACTGATTGTATTTGCAGCTCTTACTGACAAGGAGTCTCCTTCCTTACTCAAATCTACAATTAAATCTGAAATTGATTTTTTTATTGTCTTTGGTGTAGAATTGTTAGAAGCAATTTGGTTTAATGTTTCAATTGCTTCTTTCATTGATTCTTTATTTTGAGCAGCGTCAGCCATTTTTAACATATTTTCTTAAAATCAGCAGTATATAGTTACAGCTCTACAAATACACTATCTGATTCTACTACAACATTGTATGATGTCAAATCTCTGATTTTTGCTGGGAATTTAACTAATTTTCCAGTTTTACAATCAAATTCTGCAGCATGCCAACCACATGTAATTACACATCCGTCCAGCTTTCCTTCTGATAAACTAGAACCTGAATGAGTACAAGAATCATCTGTTGCACAATATTCGCCATCAATATTTGCAACTAGTACATCTCTTCCATCTACAGACACTTTGAGCATCTTTCCAGGAGGAATATCTGATGTTTTACCGACTATAATTTTTCCCATTGTAGTTTTTATCTGATCATTCTTAATATTTTTTTGTACAGTGAAAATAATGATCCGAAATGCTACTTTTTCAGACAAAACCACAATTTTGAAATTTTGTAAAGATACTTTTTCTTGGGGAGACTATATAGATCAAGTCTGGGATTTTTGGTTATCTGAAGATCATTTGTTTCTATTTGAAAAACAGTTTCCAGTTGGAATCTGTCATGCATTTTATACGGAGGATCAAATTTGGATTGAAGGAATTCGAATTGATCCTAATTTTCGAAAACAAAAAATTGCATCTGAATTAGTAAAACATGCTGAATCAATAGGGGAAAAAAAGAATATTCCATTTTCCTATATGTTAGTTGATACTGAAAATACCTCATCAATCTCTATGGCAAATTCTTTAGATTATGATGTATTTCAAACTTGGAATTTCTATTCTCTTATGCCAAAACAAAATTCAAACTATGATGTATCCTTTGAAAAATCTCTAAATCGTTCACTATATTCACAGTATATAAAATCTTGGAGATGGTTCTCTATAGATGATGTTGCATTATCTACTTTTTATGAACAAAATAAAATTATTAAATCTGATATTGATGGTAATGAATCCATTGCAATTCTTACTGATTCTGAGCATTTTGATAAAACTCTTATTGTTACGCTATTTTCAGACTCACAAAACACTGCTTTACAGATAATCTCATTTTTACAAAATTATGGTAAAGAGAAAAACTATGAAAAAATACAAATTTTAACTAAAGAACAATTACCACCTTTTAATTCATTGCAGCATAGAATTTCATTTCATTTAATGAAAAAATCTTTAATCTGATTTTACAAATTTTACTGTGTTCTTTAAAATACCTAGACCTTCAATTTCCATCTCTATTTTGTCACCGTCTTTTAGAAATACTGCATTTGGTTTGTTTAACATCACTCCTGCTGGTGTTCCAGTAGAAATAATGTCTCCTTTCTCCAATGTCATTACTTTGGAAATTTTTGAAATAATTTCAGGTATTTTGATAAACATGTTGTTTGTGGAAGAATTTTGTCTCAACTCTCCATTGATTTTGGTTGTTAACTTTAGATTTTGAGCATCTTGTATTTCATCAATTGTTGTAATCCATGGTCCACATGGTGCAAATGAATCAAAACTTTTTCCTCTAGTGAATTGTTTATCTTTGAATTGAATATCTCTAGCTGATACATCATTGAATATCATGAATCCAAATATTGCACTTGATGCATCTTCTTTAGTAATATTTTTACAGTTTTTTCCAATTATCAAGGCTAATTCTATTTCATAATCTAATTGTGTAACAAAATCTGGGCATACAATATCTGATTCTGTACCGTTTAATGCTGTTCGTGGTTTTATTACAATGGATGGATCTTCTGGTGCTTCCAGTCCTTGCTCTTCAGCATGATCTACGTAATTGAATGCTAAACAGATTATCTTATTTGGATTTGGAATTGGTGGTAACAATTTGAATTTTGATATATTTTCACCATATGGCAAATCATCAATTTTACTTTTAATTTCATCATACCACCCATCAAAAAGAAAATCTCTCACATTTTGTGGAATTGGAACTCCTGTTAGGTAGGTTATCTCATCTTTTGTAGATACTTTATCTCCTTTTATGACGCCGTATGTTTCATTATTCCCATCTAACAATCGCGCTATTTTCATTATTGATCACTTGTGTGTAAAAATTGCTTGATTCTGTGAATCTTTTCTACAATATCCAAATCTAACAAATTGAATTTCTTCTCCTTCTTTTAATTGTAGATATTGTGGTTCTGTATAAACGTCTAATTCCTCTAAACTATCTTCATTAAACTCTTCACCATTGAATAATACTTTTGGAATAATCATATTAATTTTATGTGCAGTTTTTTGTGAGACCCACTGAATTTTTGGAATGTTTGTTGTATCTCCTTCACCAACAAACTCTCCCTCAAATTCTGCACCATCTTTTGTAATGGAGACATTTCCTAATCCTAATAATCTAATTTGCATTCCTTCTTTGATGCTTTCTGCATCCTCCCCATCAATGTAGAAATTTCCATCAATCTCAATTTTTCTTTTTCCCATATCATTAACTGGGTGATTTGGAATTTCAACTGATGATATTTGTAAATTTTTTACCACTAATTTTTTTGCATTACGAACCATGAATAACCTTGTACTTTCAGAATCTACAAATTTCCGATTAAATGCCTCAAGTGCATCAAATGGTGCAAGAGTATTTGCTTTGGTTAATCCTAATGATGTGATAAATTTTCTAATGGCTTCAGGTCTAATTCCTCTCCTTTTTAGTGCCTCCAGAGTTGGTAATCTTGGGTCATCATACCATGAAACTTTGCCTTCCTCAATCAAAGGCTTGATGATTCTTTTTGAAATTGGCATTCCCTTGAATTCTAATCTGGAGAAAAATCCTTGGTATGGTTTTCTCATGTTTAATGCATCTAAGATTGCATCAATTAGCTCTTTTCTTAGTTCAAATTCTTTTGAACGAAAAGCATGTGTGACTCCATCAATACTGTCTTCAATTGAAACTGCCATATCATAACTAGGCCAAATTCTATATTTCTCACCTAATGTGTAGTGCTTTCCATCAATAATTCTGAATAATACTGGATCTCTCATTACTGCATTGTCTGCTTTCATATCTCCACGAAATCTAACAATTGCATCACCTGGTTTGAATTTCTCTTTCATCTTTTCCCAATTTTTATTATTTTTATCAACATCTTCTGTACTACATTTGCAAGCCTTTCTTTCTCGTCTGTTCTTACTAATGTCCTCTCTTTTACACGTACAAACGTAAGCTTTTCCAGAATTGATTAACTCTATACCTTTTTCATAAAATACCTCCATGTTATCTGAAGTACTTTTTACTGTGTCAAATTTTATTCCTAACCATTCTAATCCAACTTTGATAGCTGCATGATATTCCATTCGTTCTGCTTCTGGATTTGTATCATCCATTCTAAGAATAAATTTTCCACCATACATCTTTGCATATTCTGAATTAATGATGGCAGCTTTTGCATGTCCTATGTGAGGATAACCATTTGGTTCAGGAGGAAATCTTGTGATAACTTTTCCTTGTTCTGCATCTTTTAATTCTGGAAGGCCTTCTCGTTCTACAATTTTTTCCTTAGGTACTAAAAGATCTGGAAATTTTTCATCAATTTCTTTTTTCTGCTCTTCAGATGATAATTGGTTTACAACAGCAACAATTTCAGCGATATCTCCTGCAATCTCTTTTACTTTAGTTCTAAATTCTGGTTTTGTTCCAAGAATTTTTCCCAAAATTATTTTATCTTGAGTTTTTCCTTCATGCTCAAACGCATTTTGTAAAGCCATTTTTCTAATTTCTTCTTTTAATTCTTTGTCCATGTTAGATTCACCTGTTGTAACTACACACTTCTCTTTACTACAAAACCCAATAATGCAATTAATTCTGTTTTCGCAGAGCCTGAATATCTTGCTAATGATTTTTCGGCTTTCTCAGCATACTTTAGTGCCTGTTTTCTGACATTTTCTTCAATTCCAAGAGACCGAATTACCTCTACTGCCTTGTTTAGATCATTTTTTGTTGCCTTAGAATTTCCAAATGCTTTCAAAATTATTTTTTTATTTTTACCTTTTGCTGATTTTATTGCCATTAGAATTGGAAGTGATTTTTTACCTTCTCTAAGATCATTCCCAACTGGCTTTTTTGTAACTTTAGGATCTCCCATTACTCCTATGAGATCATCAGTTATCTGAAATGCAATTCCTAGGTTTCTTCCAAATGATGATAGATTTGAAATATCATTAGATTTGTTTGTAGCACAAATAGCTCCCATTGCACATGATATATCAAATAATGCTGCAGTTTTTTTACCAATCATTGTAATGTATTCTGCTTGAGTTGGAATTTTTCTCTCTTCTGCCATCTTTACATCAAGTAACTGGCCTTCACATACATCTACACATGCTTTTGCTAGTCTTGAAACTAATTTAGTGGTAGCATTTGCTGATAACTTTGATTCACTAATTATTTGAAATGCTTTTGAAAATAAAACATCACCAGCTAGAATTGCAATTGGCATTCCAAATTTTTTATGTACAGTTGGAACTCCATGACGTATTTCGTCATTATCCATGATATCATCATGAACTAAAGTAAAATTGTGAACCATTTCTACAGCGCTTGCAGCAGGCATTGCATTGGAAACTTTTCCTCCTAAAATTTGACAACTTCTAATTACCATGTATGGTCTAAGTCTTTTCCCACCGTTAATGATTAGATGTCCTGCGGCATCATAGAGTTTTTTTGGATTTCCTTTTAATTTTGAATTTAGATACTTGTTTACTATTTTTGCATTTTTTTCAATTTGTTTAATTTTTTTCATTTACTAACCTCCATTTTTCTTTTGGTAGATGAGTCTTGATTGCTTCATCCAGTCCCTCATGAATTCCACTATTCATCCATGTAGATAAGACATTTCCGTGTTTTTCAAGCATAGATTTCTCAGATTTATCAAGTAATTCTAAAGCTATGAGCATCCAAGGACAATAAATTTGAGAATTTGTTTTTAATTCTAAAAGTAACTCTTTTGCAGAAATCCACTTGATTTCATCTATCTCCCCTTCAATTTTTTTTAGTTCTGTGGATTTATCAATTATCCCAATTAACGTTCCACAAATTTCATTTTCAGAACCTACATCTTTGTAAGGTACATGATACTCAAATTTGTGTAAATAATCTAATTTTCCTTCAATTCCTAGTTCTTCTGGCATTCTTCTTTCCCCTGATGATACATAAGTTTCAGATTCTCTTGGATGGCTTGCAAATGTTCCATCCCAATCACCTGGCCACAGCATCTTTTCTTTTGCTCGTTTTGTAATTACCAGTCTTCCATCTTCATCAAATAATAAAGCAGTAAATGCTCGATGTAGTTTTCCATTTGGTAAATGACATTTTACTTTCTCTTCAGTCCCAATTGGATTGTCATTTTCATCAACTAAAATTACAAATTCATCAGACATTTCTTTTTCCTCTAAACAAGGTTCCTTCAAATTTCCTATTTTTAATAGATTTCACAATTCTTTCAGGCTTGTTTCCATTTACAAAAAAAACATTCATTCCCATTTTTGAAATCTTTGATGCTTCTTCCACTTTTCTAGTCATCCCACCAGTAACATCCATCTTATTTTTTGAAATTAAAGGACGTTCACCTCTTAGTTCATGAATTAATTTTTTTGATTTAAGATCTGAATACAATCCATTTTCATTTAGAACAAAAACACTTAGTCTTGGTTTGAGAGTTTTTGCAAGATGAGTCATAATTTTGTCACCTGATAAAATGTATGTTTTATTTTGACCATACCATAATGCATCGCCATATGTGACTGGAATTAAGCCTGATTTTGCAATTTTTTCAATTTCTTTAACTTTTTTTGAAATTGGTTTGTTTCCAGACATAAAATCAGTTGCTGGGAGAGAATATGGATTTATTTTATTTTTTAACAATGAATCTAAAATTATTTTGTTTAGTTCTATCATTGAATTTTTTATAATTGCAACTCCTTTGAGATTATACTTTCTTTCTTTAGTATGCATATCATATTTTACAGACCAATAATGTCCGTAAGAACCACCGCCGTGAACGATTATTATTGGTTCATCAATTTTCTTTAAACTCTTAGCAAGATTATCTATTGTTTTTCTTCTTGCTGATAGTGGTTTTTCTTTATTTGTGATGATTGAGCCACCTAATTTTATTAGAATCATGCTGTTCCCAATTATGCATTCAATTAAAAAGTATCCAGTCCTTTGAAATCAATTTTTACTGAAAAACATTCATAATTCTTATCTTTGAATTCATTGATGGACTGCTCCAAATTTGATTCATCTACCAAAGCAAAGATGCATCCGCCCCCTCCTGCACCCGTAATTTTTGCTCCAAAAGATGATTTTTCTCCTACTTGAATCATATCTCTTAATTTTTCATTTGAAACTCCTATTGTTTCAAGATACTTTTGATTCTGAATGATTTTTTGACCCAATTCTTTATTATTATTATTTTTTAATAATTGTAAAACATCTTCAACTAATTTTGATTCATCATTACATAGATTAGAAAACTCTACTTCATTTTTTTCTTTGAATTGTTTTACTTCTGCAACTACTGATTCTGTAGAATGTTCTATGTTTGAATTTGCAATTACCAGATGGAAATTAGGCTCAGATTCTATCTTTGTGAATCCCTGGTTCTTGTCGTATTTCATAATGCCACCATATGTACAAACAGTACAATCTGCTCCTGAAGTGTTTTGAAAAATTGTTTTTTCAGCTTCAATTGCAAGTTCAAGAATTTTTTCTTTAGATGTCTCTTCAAATAATCTTGAAACTGCTGCAGCACCTGCAACACAACAAGCAGATGAAGAACCTAAACCTACCCCCAATGGAATATCTGACTCTACTATAATTTCAATTCCTGTAGCTTGGTTTTGTATCATCTTGTTTGCCAAATAATAAAATGGTTTTAATGGAGAATTAATTTCTGAAATGGGTTTGTTGGGCTCTAAAATCAAATTTCCTATATTTGATTTAATAACAATTTTCTCTTCTTCACTTTTCTCTGCTGTAACAGTAATTCTTTTGTTAATTGCACAGAGAATTGTTTTTACTCCGTATACTACAAAATGCTCTCCAAAAAGAATAACCTTTCCTGGTGCTGAAGCTTTGGATTTCAAGTAAACACTTTAGAATTATGATTTATTTATTCGATTTCCTCTTCGGTAATCTTTGTTTCAAAATCATCGATTTCATACTTCATTGGATCATCTTCTTTTAGTTTTCCCCTTTCAATGAGAATTTGACGTACCAATAACCAATAGACTGTTGCTAGAGCTTTTCTTCCTCGGTTGTTTGCTGGAATGATTATATCTAAATTTGATGTGATGTTGTCTGTATTTGCAATCCCTATAACTGGAATTCCAGCATTAGTTGCTTCAGTAATTGCTTGTTCATCAACTTGTGGATCTGAAATTAAGACTAATTTTGGTTCAATATAATATGGCAATGAAGGATTTGTTAAAGTTCCTGGCATGAATCTACCTAAAAGTTTCTTAGCATCTAACATCTCACAGAATTTTTCAATTGGCGTTTCTGCATATTGTCTACCTGAACACACGATTAGTTTGTCTGTTCCTAGTCTGTTGATAAATTTTGCAGCTGTTTGGATTTTATCTAATGTTATATCTAGATCAAGCATGTAAAGTCCTTCAGGACTAGCTTTTGTGATAAATGGTTTCATGAATTTTGTCTTTACTTGAGTTCCTACTCTAATTCCAGTAGCTAGAACTTTCTTTTTGATGTCTACTGTTTCTGCTTGTTCACTCATTACGATTTTAAATCTCTGCCATACCGCGTATTAAATCATGCTCTGATAGGCGCAATAATTCATTTAGTTTTGCTACTCTTTCTCCTCCAACTACACCAACTTTGAGCATTTTTGACTTTGTTGCTATTCCTATGTGGGATATTTGTGAATCAATGGATTCACCCGATCTATGTGATGTGATTAATTTAATATTGTTTTGATTTGCAACATCGGCAAATTCAAGAGCATCATAAAGACTGCCTGCTTGATTTACTTTTAAAATTGCTGCATTGCATGATTTTGAATCGATTGCTTTTGTCAAAATATCTTTATTTGTAACTGTCAAATCATCTCCTGTAATCAGAGCATTTGGGAATTTTTTCGTCAATTCTGCCATGTCTTCAAAAGCTTCTTCGTGAACTGCATCTTCTGCATAAATTAATTTGTATTTTTCAATAATGTCTGCTACAAAGTCAATCTGTTCACCAGTAGAATTTTCAAATCCAGCTCTATTGTAAATGTATTTTTGTTTTTCTTCATTCCATTGTGTAGACGATGCAAAGTCTACTCCTAATGAAACATCTTTTCCTAAAGTAAATCCTAAATTCTCACAAGCCTTTGCAGATACCTCTAATGCTTTTTGATTTTCTAATTTTGGTGCCCATCCGCCTTCATCACCTCTTCCATTAGTAAAGTTAGGATCTTCTTTTTCTAAAACACGACGTAGTTCTTTATGTACTGCCAAATTAGTTTCAATTGAATCTTTTATGGTTTTTGAACCTGTTGGACAAATCAAAATTTCTTGAATATCTGGAGTTCCAGGACCTGCATGTGCTCCTCCGCCTAAAATATTTCCTATTGGAAATGGAAACTTGAATGATGATTCTGATGACAGTGTTTGAAACAATGGTTGCCCAGCAGCCTTTGATGCTGATTCCATGGATGCAATTGTCACTGCAAAAGCAAGTGCCCCACCAATTACTGAATAGCCTGTAGAGTTATCCAAACTTTTTAGAGTTTCATGAATTCCTTTAAGATCTGAAGATTCTAATCCTATAAATTTTGAAGAATTTTCTTTTAAAATTCTAAAACTTTCTTCGGGTTTTCCGTTAGGAAAACTTGTTGCCTCATATTTTCCAACACTAGCACCAGAAGGAGCACAAACTCTTCCTAAAAATCCATTTTCTGATTCAACATCAACTTCGATTGTCTTGCTTCCTCTACTATTGTATAAAATACGTCCTTCAATAGAAGAAATTTTTGCCAAGTTATTCTAACTCAGATTGAACTTCTTGGTTTCTTTTCTGAATTGCTTCATAGAATGGAATTACTTGTTGAATTGTCTCGACAGTAGTCAAAAGCATCCTTCTACAACAATATCTCTCAATTCCCAAAGAATCTAGTGCTTTTTCTGGCTCTTCTCCAGATTTTACTTTATTTTGATAATCGTCAAATTTATCGGCAATCAAATTTCCACAAGTAAAACACCTTACAGGAATTAACATACGAACGAAAAAGTAATCAAGGATTATAAAAACCATACAAGAAAATTCTATTGCGGGCGTCGCCCAGCCTGGCCAAAGGCGCTAGCTTGAGGGGCTAGTCTCTTAGGAGTACGTGGGTTCAAATCCCATCGCCCGCATACACAATTTGAAAATTATTTTTCTAATTTTTTTAAAGTCTTGATTAATTCAGTTCTTCTTTGTTCTTCTGTAATTACAGCTCTTACATCTTCCACAAGAATTCGATTCACATCGATCTTCCTTCTAGCCTCTTTTACCACTTTATCATACATTGAAAAAGTGTAAAGATGAAGATACAAATTTTCCATTACTTCAAAAATTCTTGTAGCCTCATCAATCTTACCGATTCTGATTTTATCAAATACAATTCTTTTCAATTCACCTACACAATCTAACAATCCTAAAACATATGATTCTGGCATTACTGATAATTTCTTGTCTGAAGGAATTTCTTTTTTTTCAACAACTGCAATAAGACATGCAGCTTCTACAAATTCCTGTTCAGGTGTAATTAGATATCTTCTTAGTCCACCAGTTGCTTTTTTCTTGTATTTTTTTAATAAAATATCTGCTTGTTTTAAATTACTTTTTCCAGTTTTTAAATCTCCTTTGTGAACTGCAATAATTGATCTGCTACAGAGAATAATTATCTCTCTAGTGTTTTTTAGTAAAAATTCTCTTGAATCTTGAACACTTGCTAAAGATTTTGCAATCTTGTTTAGTGATGGTTTTACATTCTTTAATGCCATGCTAGATAATGACTAAAAACTAGGATAAAGTTGTTTGCTAAACTTACTATCTTGATATTTTTACTTGTCATATTCTATTTAAAAAAGAAATTAAACATCTTCTTTAATCCTGACGGCTTAACATTCCCATTTAGAACAATAGTTGGTGTCGGCTTTTCAATAAAAATTCCTTGTGGTCTATATAATAAAACTGCAAGCAAAATTATTCCCAGCAACAAAAAGTCAAGCCAAACAACATCAAATGGAACATATTCTTGAAACGAATCTTTGAAAAATATAATGAATTTTCGTAGTGTAACAAACAGAAGTGTTCCAATAAGTACTCCTTTGTTATTTGCCAATCCTCCTATGAGAATCATAAGAAATGGCCAAAAAGTCCAACTTGCCCTATCGTACGCAAAGGCAATTGTTCCACCAACGTAAAATGCATACAATGCACCTGCTATCGCTGCAAGTGCTGCCGATACCATAATTATTTTAATTCTTATCTGAGTGGTATTTTTTCCAAGTGATTCAGCTGCTACTTCATTATCTCTAACTGCCCGAAGCATTCTTCCAAGTGGTGAGCGAATCATTTTTTCACTAAACACATACACAACAATTGCGATTAGGATTAATCCAATAGTAGCTACTGGGAATCGTAATTCTCCTGGAAGAAAAGATAATGGATCTGGTACCTGAACTCCTAATGTACCACCAACCAATGGGGTAAAATTATTTCCAATTATTCTAATACTTTCACCAAAAGCTAGTAATGAAATTGCTAGATAGTCTCCTCTCAGTCGTATCGCAGGATATGATGTAAGTAATCCTAGTCCACCACCTACCGCTGCAGCAATACCTAGTGTCAAAAAGAATACAATGAATCCTATTCCAGTATTATCCACTAGCCAAACATTAATTTCAGAAACTATTGCCAAATTGTTTTCAATATAATCTCCCTCAATTCCTGCAATATTGGCAAAAATCCTGCCTGGAATTGATGCTGCAACAAATGCACCTGCACCTACTGCTAGAACTTTTCCAAAATTTGGAATTCCAGCATATCCAAACTCCATGTTTAAGCTTAGATTAACAATAAGATAGATTGCAAAAATTGCAAGTAAATCTACAATGAAAACTGTCTCAGCTTCTAGAACCATATCTCCTCAACCTTGACCAGTTAATTCCTGCCAATCCGCGTGGTGCTAATAGTAGTGTGACAACAATGAACACCAGTGGAATTAGTGGCCTGTATGCAATCAACCAAGAACCAAATTCACCTGCTAAAAATCGTGTTCCTAAAACTTCAGTTAATCCTATCAGTATGCCTCCAGCTATTGCACCATAAATGCTGAAAAATCCTCCTACAATACTTGCTGCAAAGACACTTGGTATTAACTGCGGACCTAAATTTGGATCTCCCTGGAACCATAATGACATTAAAGCACCAGCTATTCCTGCAATACCTCCTCCCAAAAGCCATGAAATGCGAAAAATCAACTTTACATTAATTCCAACTATTTCTGACAAGTCAGAATTTTCAGTTGCAGCCCTCATTGCAATGCCAAATTTTGTTTTCCTTAATACAATGTGTAGTGTGATTGCTAAAATAGCAATTGTAATTGGTGCTACAAAGACAATCAATGGCAACCCCATAAACTCTACATCATAACTTCGTAGTGTGAATTCCCTGGATGTAACTTGATATGTATTTACAATATAATCTGCAAAAATGTTTAGTATTGCAATTACGACTAAATCAAATGCCAAAGTTGATACCATCTGAATTGCTTGAGAAGCACCTTTACGGATTAATGGTTTTAAAATAAAAGTATACAAAGCAACAGCTACTATTCCTGAAATTACAAATGCAATTGGAATTGCTATGTATGGTGTACTCTCCCAAACTCTTGATGCAATTAATGCAGTGTATACACCAATAGTAGCAAATGAAGCATGAGCAAAATTTGGAACTCTAGTTGTGAGATATGTAAGTGTGAGTCCAATACTGAGTAGGGCTAAAAGACTTGAAAAAATTATAGCATCAGAAAATATTGGATCAAGAGCCAAGTTATCATTCCAAGATCGAAAACCCTTAATTTCTTTATGCCTTTGAGATTTTGATGAGTATTTTATCTATTTCAGGTATCACAAAGCATTTTGGCGGTCTTAATGTTTTAGATGGAATTGATATGGAAATAGAACAAGGTAGATTATATCAATTAATTGGCCCAAATGGAAGTGGAAAAACTACTCTCATCAATGTAGTTTCTGGTCTTCTAAAACCTGATGATGGGAAGATAATTTTTGATGGAACTGATATTACTCAAAAAGGATTGTTTGATACTTACAAAACCGGTCTAGTTAGAACCTGGCAGATACCTCAACCATTTAACACTCTTACAACTATGGAGAATTTTTTGATTTCTAGCAGTGGCAATGCTGGTGAATCATTTCTCGTGGCACCATTAAAATCAAAATGGAAAAATGATGAGAAAAGAATTGCAGATAAAGCAATGGAAATAATGGAAATGGTTTCTCTTGTTGAACAAAAGAACACTCTAAGTCAAAATCTAAGTGGGGGTCAACAAAAGCTTCTTGAATTAGGTAGAGCAATGATGTCTGATGCTTCGATGATTCTTATGGATGAGCCTATTGCAGGAGTAAATCCAACATTAGCCCATGAGATATTTGATAAAATTTCCAATCTTTGTAAAAAACAGAAAATTACATTTTTAATTGTTGAACATAGATTAGACATTGCATTACAATATGCAGATCATGTCTTTGCAATGAATAGAGGAAAAATTATTGCACAAGGAAGTTCTGATGATGTCATTAAACATCCAACAGTAATGGAATCATATCTGGGAGAATAAATGTCACAAAAAACTATCCATTCAACTATTCATATAGATACACTAAACTCTGGATATGTAAATAGTCATATTCTTTTTGATGTAGATTTTGATGCAAAAGAAAAAGAAATTACTGTAGTGGTTGGACCAAATGGAAGTGGAAAAAGTACTTTGCTCAAAAGTATTTTTGGTTTGTGTACTGTATATTCTGGAGAAATTAGTTATAATGGTGAAAAAATTACAGGTCTTGCACCTCATGAAGTTGCCAGGAAAAAAATTGCATATCTTCCCCAAGTGAACAATGTATTTTCTAATCTTACTATAAAAGAAAATCTCATTATGGCTAGTTACACTTTAAATTCAAAACTTGTATCTCAGAGAATGCCTGAAATATTTGAGATGTTTCCTGTATTGAAAGAATATGAAAAATCAAAATCAAATACACTTAGTGGGGGAGAACGTCAAATGCTTGCTATGGGTATGGCACTGATTAGACAACCAGATGTAATGCTCTTTGATGAACCAACTGCTAGTCTTTCTCCAAAACTAGCTAATGAGGTACTCTCAAAAATTAAACAACTAAGAGATGATTTTGGAATTACAATTGCTCTAGTGGAACAAAACGTCAAAAGAGCCCTAGCTTTAGGTGATTTTGTTTATCTTTTTGCCAATGGTAAGAGTGTGTTCAAAGGAAAACCTGATGAATTATTGAACCGTCCTGAACTTGGAAAATTATACTTGGGAATTTCCTAAATTATCGATATAGAATCAGTAGATTGCGTATATTGTCCTAATAATATCCACTCTCCACCTCTAATTCCCCAAATCTCATAATTTGCTTGTGCCAAATCACCTGCCTCATTGAGTATTGTGGGACCAATTGCACCGCTGTAGTTTTCTGCAATATCTGAAATTACTGATTTTATTGTAGTAACATCCGTACTTTGAGTTTCAAGTATGGCAAGACCAATAATCCAAACAGCATCATATGAAGAAAGCACAAATGAGTTAGGTGTAGTCCCCAAAGATTCAGTTAGATGATCTTGCACTTTCTCATAAATTGGATTTACAGCACCAGTATCAGTGATTTTAGATGCTGCAAATTGAACTGTAGTAAATTGAACATTAGTTGAGAACTCTAAACCAATTGGATCATCAATTAATTTATGTTCTTTAGTATTAGCTCCAGGCCCAAACCATCTAACATCATCCAAAATCTCATGTTGTGATGCAGATTGTGTAAATTGTAAAATTTCAGCAAATCCTAAAAATAAAACACCTACTTTGTCTTTTCCATACTCATCTACATATCCTTGAACTATTTCAGCAAGTAATGATGTTGATGCAGAAAATTCTGGAGATTCAGGATTATAACGAACACCCTCATCTATAATTCCACCACGTTGAACAAATGAACTAGTAGTGGCAGCACTTAATCCATCACCCCATGTATCTCCTCTCCAAACAGGAACTAGTACTTGAATTTCTTCATGTTGAATTAGCTTTGAAAGTGCAGTGCCTTGATTAGAATCATCTGGAACTAGACGATATACACTGTCATTTGGAATCGCCAAAGATGGAGCTGATGAACAACAACTAACTAGTAACATGTTGTTTGAATCTGAATATCCCTTCATATTTCTAATATTAGAACTAGTTTCAGGACCAACTATCATTTTAATTCCTTTAGCGTTAAGTGAAGTTAATTTTTCTAATGCAATGACTGGGTTAGTTGCAGAATCCTCTGAAGTCATTTTTAATGTCCATGTAGCTCCTATTTCCTCTAAATGCTTGTTAAACTCAACTACTCCTAATTTTGAGCCTTCCAAGTTTTCTAATCCATGAGTAGCTAAATCTCCTGAAAGCGGTAAAATTAATCCTATATCGACAACACCTGATAATTCTGAAATTTCTTGAAGTGTTGAACCTCCAGATTCACTTACCTCTGTATCTGAACCTCCAATTACATAACCTAACCCAACAATAATTATGATAATTACAATTACAATTCCAATTATTTTCCCTGCAGAACTCATTGTATAGTGATTTTAGATCTAGGTAATTATTAAATGATTAGAATTTTGGTTCTGTCTAATAATCGAGGGATGAAATATGAATTTTCTTCTTTTCACGTCGAAATGTGTTTTCTCCAATCTGAACTTGTGTGTAAAACTCAAAGGTTTTTCCTGCAAGCCAGTTGTTAAACTGCCATAGTTTGTATCCGTAGGTATTTGCAGTTCCTGCGTCATTTTTTGGTTTGATATTTTTGTAACGAGAGCCACGATGTTGTCTCATAAAATAACTAACAGTTTCTAGTTTGAAGAATTGATCTTGTGACATTGCAATATTTTCTTGCTCTTTTGGAAGCGTTTTGAACATTCCAAGTTTCTTTGCAATACCAAAACTATGATACGCAATGTCTTTGTTAGTTTCAAATTTTCTTGGTTTTTTTGTAAATGAATTAAGATATTCTTTTGCAATCTCTAATGAATTTACCTTCTCTCCTTTCTTTAGAACTGAGAGACATTCAGTATGCTACTTTCTCATTTCTATTCCATAATTTTTTTTGGAATCAAATTCCTCAATTACTTGAGACTTGGGCATAACTAATTCACAAAAATAAAATCTAAAATCATTCAACAGCAAAGCATTCTTCTTACAACTCTTGGATTCTCATTGCCAATTACACAGTTGCAGTAGTACACTGCCAACTGATACACCAGCACGCAAATCAACACAAATGATTTCACGCTATCAAATCCTTTTACTGGCAATACACCAATTCTAAACGTACTTTTTAGTATCTCAAAGGGTGGTTCAATTGAGATTTTTCTATTTCTGTACAACTCTTGACCAATCACAGAATTGTAAAACCCTGCAAGATTAATTCTTTCTGGCAGAGTATGCGGGTATTGCCTTATTGGAGCAATCAATCTGAGATGTTTTTTGCTGCCAAAACGATATAGTTTGGAATCATCATATGCAGGATCACATGGAATATTCCTGACTAATCCTGAAAGTGATTCAGCTAGCGTGCAATAATTGACTGTCATAACATTTGCAGTGCCGAGATTAGCTGACAATGGAACAATTAGTTTGCCAGTACACAACTATGTGTAATTTGCATCCAAATATCCAAACCCTTTGATTTGGAAGCCCCATTTGGCATCCGTATCAATTCCTGAAATTGGCAAACGATTATTCTTCATGTTGATTTGTGCCATCTGGACCTGCAGCCTTTAGCATGGAACTGCCAACTGATGCGGATTTGTTCTCTACTGGTTTTTCTGAAACAAACAGGTTTCCCATTTGCTGATCATCTGTGTAGTTGGAAGATTCTGAAATCTTCTGTCAATGGTACTCTGTCTGGGATTTGTGTTAGTCTGCAAACCTTGGGCAGTTTGTCGTTGTTACATTTGATTGAAAGAAAATAATGAAACGTATTGTTGCTTGGAATTCTCATCCATGATTTTATGATGTACAGTTGTACCGTTAATACAGTTGGGCAGACATTAGTCTGCCACGTTTTAGAATGTCTTCATACAAAGATAGTGTTCCCACCAGATACAAAACACCAATAAGAAATGATTCAGATAGAATGTTGCCTGGGGATTTTTACATTCATGTTATGATGAAACAATATTGCAGAGATCCCTGGCTTTTTTCATTTGAATAATTTGAGAAACTGATTAAAAAATTGAATTAGTTATGCCCAAGTCTCAATTATGCTGTGTTTCCCAACTTCCAATAATAGATAATACTCTTTGATTATTTGAAATCATTTCTAATTCTATTGCATTGCAATCATCTTATTGTACAAACAAACTTTCATTTTTAGTTCTGCAATCATATTTTCTCTTTTGTGCGATGTGACATGCTCACCAAATATTCTCTTGAATGCAGAAAACACGGATTCCGCAATCCATCTATCCCCACAGCCTACGCTATTCCCCCATAACTCATAATTAAAAATCTGAGCCAATACAGATTTTCTTCTTGGATAACAGTCAGCATTCACAGAAGAGTTCTTTCTTGCCTTATTCCTGGAGCTATGTTATCATGATACAGATATGAGAAATCATCCTTGGTGTCTATGCACCATCAGCTAGAACTTTAGTTACATTTCCAAATTTCTTTGATTGCTCAACTAGAGATATGAAATGTTCTGAATCATGTGATTTGTCATCTGTGATATCAATTCCTGTAATTTGTCTTGGTTTCACATCTACTGCCACATGAATTTTGAGAAAACCCCGCTCCTTTTTTGCCATTTCTGTCTCATCTATCCGCCTCTGTCTGCGACCCTGACTCCGGTACTATCAATTGCAATAACAATATCTTTTGATATATTTTGATTCATCTTGATATGTAACTTGTTTACTCTTTTCCAGATTGCTGAATATGTCGGTGTTTTTCCTTTAGGTGTGATTTTATCAGACCTTCTGTTTGCCTGAATGGTAGATGCAGAATACATACTGGTGTCCTTCCTTGCCACGGTTCATATCTTTTAGTTCTGCACCCAATTGTTTCATTGCATCAAAAGACAGCATGATCTCTCCACGCCTAGCTAGTGATTTGTTGTATTTTTTCCAGTTTCTATTCATGCAATGTAAGGATATCATGATCTAAAGCTGATTTGATAAAATTAATTGGATCAACTAGGCATGTTGGGAAACACAGCAGGATGAGTTCAATAACTGCCTGCAAATATTTTGCCAAATGAGATGATTTCTGAGAAGCAATAAAAATATAACCTATTAATTATTGTTTTTATGATGTGAAGACACCAATCCATATCATTTTGCTCTCTGCGTTGGTGCTGACTATGTATATTATTCCCGCCCCGGGAGAAGGGGGGGGGGGTGGTGGTGGTGGTGTGGCATATGCAGTAGATATACCGACAATCACTGCAGCCTCTGTGGACTCTGCTAGTACCATAACCATTACGTATAGCGAAAATGTAGATGTCAGCACAACTGACGGTCAAGGCTTTAGCCTCTCCACTGGAGTCGTATCTGCAAACTCTGATCCTGGAGGCTCATCTGATATTATTACGCTTACAGTATCTGGTATTACCACCTCTGATACTCCAGATGTGACTTACACTGCAGCACCAGGCACTGTGACAGGTGTCTCATCAATTCCTGCAGTAGACCAGACCTTCACTGGTACAGTTGATAACGCACCGCCAACAGTTGTATCCATTGGAACTGCCAGCACAACTACAATTAATCTCACTTTATCTGAGGAGATTACAGACAACTCTGCTGACCCCGGAGACTTTGTGTTATCTGGTGACATCACCACAAGCCCGACTATTAATGCAATTACATCCAATGATGATATAGTTACCCTCTCCCTTAGTGACACACTTGATAGTGATGATGTCATTAGTCTGGAATACGCCAAAAGTACCGGCAGCATAGATGACACTGCATCACTTACATCCTTTGTCGACTCTTTCTCAGTAGTACAACAAGACACATCTCCATCCGGCCTGGCCTTCTCTGCTGATGGAGCAAAGATGTTTGTCGTAGGTACTACTGGCAATAACGTAAACGAGTACACACTATCTACCCCCTTTGACGTATCTACTGCAACCTTTGTCGACTCTTTCTCAGTGACATCACAAGAGACATCTCCACGAGGTCTTGCCTTCTCTGCTAACGGAGCAAAGATGTTTGTTGTAGGTGTTAATAGCGATAACGTAAACGAGTACACACTATCTACCCCCTTTGATGTATCCACTGCAGTCTTTGTCGACTCTTTCTCAGTGAGATCACAAGACACATTTCCAAATGATCTGGCCTTCTCTGCTAACGGAGCAAAGATGTTTGTTGTAGGTGTTAATAGCGATAACGTAAGCGAGTACACCTTATCTGCCCCCTTTGACGTATCCACTGCAGTCTTTGTCGACTCTTTCTCAGTGGCATCACAAGAGACATCTCCATCCGGCCTTGCCTTCTCTGCTGATGGTGCGAAGATGTTTGTTGGAGGTACTATTGGCGATGACGTAAACGAGTACACACTATCTACTCCCTTTGATGTATCCACTGCAATCTTTGCAGGCTCTTTCTCAGTGGCATCACAAGACATATCTCCACGAGGCCTTGCTTTCTCCACTAACGGAGACAAGATGTTTGTTGCAGGTAATGATGGCGATGACGTAAACGAGTACACGCTGGCAAAACCATTTACTTTCATCATAAACTCCCTTGCCAGCTTTGCAGCAGTTACAGTTGAAAACAACATTGCTCCATCACCAGATGTTATTACTCCGCTAAGTATCACTGCAGCCTCTGTGGACTCTGATAGTACCATAACCATTACGTACAGCGAGAATGTAGACGTCAGCACAACTGACGGTCAAGGCTTTAGCCTCTCCACTGGAGCCGTATCTGCAAACTCTGATCCTGGAGGCTTAACTGATATTATCACCCTTACAGTGTCAGGCATTACTACCTCTGATACGCCAGATGTGACTTATTCTGAATTATCAGGCAGTGTGACAGGTGTCTCATCAATTCCTGCAGAAGACCAGACTATAGGTACTACTGATAACGCACCGCCAACAGTTGTATCCATTGGAACTGCCAGCACAACTACAATTAATCTCACTTTATCTGAGGAGATTACAGACAACTCTCCAGCCCCCGGAGACTTTGTGTTATCTGGTGACATCACCACAAGCCCGACCGTACTTGCAATTGCCGCCAATGAAAACACAGTTACCCTCTCCCTTAGTGATTCACTTGATTATGATGATGTCATCAGTCTGGCATACGCCAAAGATACCGGCAGCATAGATGATATTACATCTCCATCCTTTGTCGACTCTTTCTCAGTGAGATCACAAGACACATTTCCAGAAGGCCTGGCCTTCTCCACTGATGGAGCAAAGATGTTTGTTGCAGGTGAGTCTGGCGATGACGTAAGCGAGTACACGCTGACTGCCCCCTTTGACGTATCTTCTGCAGTCTTTGTCGACTCTTTCTCAGTGAGATCACAAGACAAATTTCCATCCGGCCTGGCCTTCTCTGCTAACGGAGCAAAGATGTTTGTTTTAGGTGTTGTCGACGATGACGTAAACGAGTACACGCTATCTACTCCCTTTGACGTATCCACTGCAGTCTTTGTCGACTCTTTCTCAGTGGCATCACAAGACGGACTTCCACGAGGTCTTGCCTTCTCCACTAACGGAGCAAAGATGTTTGTTGTAGGTGATGATGGCAATGACGTAAACGAGTACACCTTATCTACCCCCTTTGACGTATCCACTGCATCCTTTGTCGACTCTTTCTCAGTGGCATCACAAGAGACATCTCCACAAGGCCTGGCCTTCTTTGCTGATGGATACAAGATGTTTGTTGTAGGTAGTGTTGGCGATGACGTAAACGAGTACACCCTGACTGCCCCCTTTGACGTATCCACTGCATCCTTTGCCGGCTCTTTCTCAGTGGCATCAGAAGACACAGTTCCAACAGACCTTGCCTTCTCTGCTGATGGAGCAAAGATGTTTGTTTTAGGTGATAATGGCAATGACGTAAACGAGTACACGCTGGCAAAGCCATTTACTGTCCTCCCAAACTCCCTTGCCGGCTTTGATGCAGCATCTCCAGTTGCAAACAACATTATTCCGCCACCTGGCACTACCCCAACAATTACTGCAGCCTCCGTGGACTCGGCCAGAACCATAACTATTACGTATGATAGGAATATAGACGTCACAACAATTAATGGCGCAGGCTTTGCCCTCTCCGTTGGAGAAGTATCTGCAAACTCCGATCCCGGAGGTTTAACTAATACCATGACGCTTACAGTGTCAGGTATTACTACCTCTGATACGCCAGACATAACCTACACTATAGCACAGGGCAGTGTCGTAGATGGCGCCAGCAATATTGCAGCAAACCAGATATTCACTGATACAGTTGATAGCGCACCGCCAATTGTCCTGTCCATTGAAACTGCCGGCACAACAATTGATCTCACTTTATCTGAGGATGTCATAAACAACTCTGCGGCCCCCGGAGACTTTGTGTTATCCGGTGATATCACCACAAACCCGACCGTAGATGCAATTACTGCTGATGGAGACACAGTTACCCTCTCCCTTAGTGGTATACTTGATTATGATGATGTCATCAGTCTGGCATACGCCAAAGATACCGGCAGCATAGATGACACCGCATCTCCATCCTTTGTCGACTCTTTCTCAGTGGCATCACAAGACGGATTTCCAATAGGCCTGGCCTTCTCTGCTGATGGAACAAAGATGTTTGTTGTAGGTAATGATGGCGATGACGTAAGCGAGTACACGCTGACTGTCCCCTTTGACGTATCTGCTGCATCCTTTGTCGACTCTTTCTCAGTGGGATCACAAGACGAAACTCCAACCGGCCTGGCCTTCTCTGCTAACGGAGAGAAGATGTTTGTTGTAGGTCATGTTGATCAAGACGTAAACGAGTACACACTAACTGCCCCCTTTGACGTATCTACTGCATCCTTTGTCGACTCTTTCTCAGTGGCATCACAAGACACACGTCCATACGGCCTGGCCTTCTCTGCTGATGGAGCCAAGATGTTTGTTGTAGGTAGTAGTGGCGATAGCGTAAACGAGTACACGCTGACTACTCCCTTTGACGTATCCACTGCATCCTTTGTCGACTCTTTCTCAGTGAGATCACAAGACACATCTCCACGAGGTCTTGCCTTCTCTGCTAATGGAGACAAGATGTTTGTTGTAGGTAATGTTGGCGATGACGTAAACGAGTACACACTAACTGCCCCCTTTGACGTATCCTCTGCATCCTTTGTCGACTCTTTCTCCGTATCATCACAAGACACATTTCCATACGGCCTGGCCTTCTCTGCTGATGGTGCCAAGATGTTTGTTGCAGGTGCTTTGGACGATGACGTAAACGAGTACACGCTGACAAAACC